>CAMHDB010000038.1 GCA_946183715.1 uncultured Oscillibacter sp. | reverse complement strand
CTCCATGTAGAGAATGTTTTCCAGTACGAGGTTAATATCCCTTCTGTTGGCTCCAAAGACAGCTTCCCGTAAGCCGTGGTCGGCAATGTAATATTTCTCGTTCGTGGATAAAATCTGCTTTCCCTGCAAGTCCTCCCTGCTGGCCTGATAAACCAGATAGGCGTCTTTGCAATATTTGACATAGTTCAGTACCGTATCCGTCGATACCGTCCGGCGTTCGTTTTTCAGAAATTTGGCGATAGAGGTCGCCGAAAAGACCGTCCCGGCGTTCGCCATCACATAGGCAATGATTCGCTCCAACAAGTCCACGTCCCGGACATGATTCCGTTTCACAACGTCTTTGAGTACCACGGAATTGTACAAGTCCTCCAAGTATCTCATGCACGGCTCCGTCTGGTATCGCAAGTTTCCAAGGTATGGCATACCCCCGACGGTGAGATAGGTTTGAAACATTCGTGACTGTGAGGCGTCTGGAAAAATTTGCTTGTACAGTTCCGAAAACTCCGAAAAGGAAAACGGATAAATGACGAACTCCACATAGCGTCCCCCAAGATAGGTAGCCAGTTCGCCGGACAGCAGTTTCGCGTTGGAGCCTGTCAGATAGATGTCGCAATCCAGTGTGGCCCGTAAGGAATTGACGCATTTTTCCCAATCGGTAACTTCCTGAATCTCATCGAAGAACAGATAGACCTTACCCGTGACGGCAGAGGCGCGTTTCAGGATTTCACGGTGCAAGGCTTCTGCGGCACAAAGTCCGGCGTTTTCCATCTTCTCGAAATTGAGGATGATAAACTGTTTGGGACTGACACCGGAAGCAAGAAGTTCCTGTTGAATGAGTTCCAGCATGACGGACTTGCCGCTGCGACGGATACCAGTCAGCACTTTGACCAGTTCCCCATTGATGAAAGGTCGTATCCTGTGCATATAGGATTCCCGTTGAATCATACTGTGTCACACTCCTTCCGGGAATAGTATACCACATCTATGGAAGATAAACAAACATTTCTTTCAAAACTTATCGACTGTAATCGACAAGCAAAGCGCCGGGACAGCTTGCCCCGACGCCTGCTCTGTGGTAGAATTTACTTAACTTGTTATGGTTCGTATCGCCGAAGCGCTGGAAGTGTACGATTTCCCGCGCGCGGAGGAAGCGAATCACGTCATTGACATCCGGGTCGTCCGACAGCCGGAGAATGTTGTCGTAAGTCGCGCGCGCTTTCTGCTCCGCCGCGAGGTCTTCCGTCAGGTCGGCGATGAGGTCGCCTTTGACCTGCATGGAAGCCGCGCTCCATGGGAACCCCGACGCCGCGGTCGGGTATACGCCCGTCGTGTGGTCTACGAAATACGCGTCAAATCCGGCCTGTTTTACCTGTTCTTCCGTCAGGTTCCGCGTCAACTGGTGTACGATGGTGCCTATCATTTCCAGATGGCCCAATTCCTCCGTGCCGATGTCCGTCAGTAAGCCTTTGAGTTCCGGATACGGCATGGAAAAACGCTGGCTCAGATAACGCAAAGACGCGCCAAGTTCGCCGTCCGGGCCACCATACTGGGAAATGATAATCGCGGCGAGTTTCGGGTTGGGGTTCTGTATCCGAACCGGGTACTGTAGCTTCTTCTCATAGACAAACATTACGCGTTACCTCCCAAGTCCCACGGCCACGGGTCGTCGAGCCACGCGAAACCATCCTCCGGCGTGAGGTCGGTTTCCAGCAGCGGGCCGTACATCTCCTGATACTTCTCCCGGCCCTCCTTGGAGAGCTGGACATACGACCAGTAAAGTTGCAGGGCCTCCCGGTCTTGCGCGTGCGTGGTCAGGTAAAGTCCTAACTCCTGCGTCGCGAAGTCAAGCGCCATCAGTTCCACGAGGGCCGTATTGCTCAACTGCGTGCGCCGCTGAATGGCCTCCTTGAAGGGCAGGTTCAGTCCGGGAAACAGCGTCCCGGTCTCCAGCGCCTCCATGCGGCTGTAGCGGACGGGGTTGGCGTCCTGTGTCGGTACGTAGGCAAACGCCAGCGGCGCGCATTTCCCGGGCAGGGTGCCCCGGTCGACGCCGCACGGTGCGGGCAGGAGTACGGAATCGGCCTCCACGGCCTCGAGCGTAGTGGGAGTGTCCGGAATACAGGACGAATCCGGCAGTTCCGGATTGGAAAATTTATTCTTCGCTGTTTTTTCCAGCGTGGCGGGAGTGTCGGGAGCGGGGGACGAATCCGGAAGTTCCGGAGTGGAAGGTTTCTTCTTTGCTGTCTTTTCCATTGTCGGTGAATGCCTCCTTGTGACAGAATTCCGCGTTATGACGCGTTCCCTCTATTCTATGCCGCGCCGCCCGGTTGGTTCGGCATACGCGCCGACACGGACGGCATAGAGTAGCGCGGGGGTGTTGCCAATGTGGGTAGCGGTTCGGAAATCGACGGTAATCAAGGCTGGTTTGTACGCGTGTTTTGTGGTATTATGCTGTGTACTGTGCCGGGGACTTGTACGGGAGCGGAGTTTGCGCGCGTTCTCGGCGTCCGGGATTGCGCCGCCGCCCGTGGTCGTACTCGACCCCGGGCACGGCGGCGAGGACGGCGGCGCGGTGTCGCCGGAGGGAATCGCGGAAAGCGGGCTGAACCTGTCGATAGCCTTCCGCGTCCGGGATTTGTTACGCCTGACCGGGTGCCGCGTGGTCATGACGCGGACTGAAGACGTGTCCATCGGCGCCCCGGGCCTCCCGACTGTCCGGGCGCGGAAGTCGTCGGACCTCCGGCGGCGCGTGGAAATCGTCAACGGTACGGAAAACGCGGTTCTGCTGAGCGTACACCAGAACAGCCTGCCCTCGTCGCCCGTGACGCGCGGGGCGCAAGTCTTCTGGAACCGCCGCGACGGCGGGGAGACGCTCTCGAAACTCATACAGGCGTCTTTGAACGCCCAGATTAACGCCGGAAACGAAAAACAGGCATACCCCATCCCGGAGGGGGTATACCTGATGAAGCACGCGGAAGCGCCGGGAGCGTTGGTCGAATGCGGCTTCCTGTCGAACGCGTGGGAGACGGCGCAACTGACGAATGAGGCCTACCAGAAGGAAGTCGCGGCGGCGATTGCGGCGGGGTACTTGCGCTACCTGTCGGGAGAGGGGATACCGTGAAATCGGGGATACTGCGCAATTGACGCGTGAAGGTTGCCAGCAGGAAGCCGCGGCGGGATACTTGCGATAAGAGGGGATAGCATGAAGGCAAAGAAAATCTTTTACTGCACGGAGTGCGGCAACGAGACGGTGCGCTGGGCCGGACAGTGTCCGGCCTGCGGGGCGTGGAATACGGTTGTTGAACAGCCGGACAGGCAGACGCGTCGGGCCGAAAGCCCCTCCGGGGGAATCCGGCCCCGGAAGGCGCGCCCGATATCCGAACTGTCGGAGGACGAGGAAGTCCGCTTTCCCACAGGCATGGGCGAACTCGACCGCGTACTCGGCGGCGGCGCGGTTCGCGGCGCGCTGGTACTCATCGGCGGCGCGCCCGGTATCGGGAAATCCACCCTGATGTTGCAAATCTGCGGGAGGCTGTGCGAGTTCTCGAAGGTGCTCTACGTTTCCGGGGAGGAATCCGAGCGGCAAATCAAGCTCCGGGCCAAGCGGCTCCGCGTCGAACACGAAAACCTGTACGTGGTCTCCGAGACTGCGCTGGGCGACGTGCTGGAGTGCGTGGACGAGGAAAAGCCCGATATTCTGATTGTGGACTCGATTCAAACGCTCTACAAGGAAGGCCTTGATTCCACGGCGGGGAGCGTCAGTCAGGTGCGTGAATGCGCGCTGTCGCTCATGCGCGTGGCGAAAGAGCGGAATATCACCGTATTCGTCATCGGGCACGTCAACAAGGAAGGCGGCCTCGCCGGGCCGCGCGTACTGGAACATATGGTGGACTGCGTGCTCTACTTCGAGGGCGACAAGCACACGTCCTACCGGATTCTGCGGGCCGCTAAAAACCGCTTCGGGGCCACGAATGAAATCGGCGTCTTTGAAATGCGCGACGCGGGGCTGTCGGAAGTGCGCGACCCGTCGGAGATTTTACTGTCGGGGCGTCCGACGGACGTGCCCGGGACTTGCGTTACCTGTATCATGGAGGGCGCGCGGCCCGTACTCGCCGAAATACAGGCGCTAGTCGCGACGTGCCCCGGCGGAAACCCCCGCCGGACCAGCAACGGCTTCGACTACAACCGCGCCGCCATGCTCCTCGCCGTACTCGAAAAGCGCGGCGGACTGCGTGTCTCCTCCTTCGACGCCTATCTGAACATCGTCGGCGGGCTGTGGGTCGAGGAACCCGCCGCGGACTTGGCCGCCGTACTCGCGCTCGCGTCCAGCTATCTGGACAGTGCGGTTTCGGGGGATTTGGCGGCGGTCGGGGAAGTCGGCCTGACGGGCGAATTGCGCTCCGTCGACCGCCTCGAACAGCGCGTAGCCGAGATTCACCGCCTTGGGTTCAGACAGTGCGTGATTCCGGCCCGCCGCGCCGAACGCCTGAGAGAGTTTCCCGGACTGCGCCTGCTCCCGGCGAAAAATATCGGTGAGGCGATTCGAGCCGCGCTGGGCCAGCGGGAAATAAAGTGGATGCACGCGCCGTCCGGCGACGGCATCCCCACCCGCGACGCGCTCTCCAGCGTACACACCCCGTCCGACTGGTACACGCACGCGCTGACACAGGGTATCCAATTCATGACGACCACCCGTTTCCGATAGAGTTGGAAACAGTATGTCCGCGGCGGCGGAATTTTATGACGGCCTCCCGCGCAATCGCGGGGGCCGCCTTTTTTCAAATCCGTATGGAAACCACGCTCCCGCCGCTGTCCTCTTTCCTGACGAGGATTTGCCGGTCAATCTGTTCTTTGAGCGCGTCGACGTGCGAGATAATGCCAATCAGGCGGTCGCATTCGGCGAGCCCGAGCAGGGCGCGGATAGCCTGTTGCAACGCGTCGGGGTCGAGGGAGCCGAAACCCTCGTCGACGAACATCGTATCGAGCCGGACGCCGCCCGACGACGACTGAATCTCGTCCGACAGCCCCAGCGCCAGCGCCAGCGACGCCTGAAACGATTCCCCGCCCGACAGCGTGCTTACGTCGCGCTCCGTGCCGTTGTAGTGGTCGACGACATCCAGTTCAAGCCCCTGCTTCGCCTCCGAAATGTCCCGCCGCCGTAACTCGTACTGCTCGTTCGACATGATTCTCAGGTGCAGGTTGGCCCGGTGCAGGATTCGGTCGAAACAGGTCATGAGTACGTAAGTCTCCAGCTTGACGCCGCGCCCCCGGTTCCCGTTCGCCGTGCTCGACAGCGCGTGTACCCATTGCCAACGCTCTTCCAACTCCCGGAGTTTCCCGCCGCGCGCGCGGATGTTTTCGCACATATTGCCGTTTAGGCTGACGCGCGTACTTAATTCTTTGAGCTTCTTTTCGACTTCCCCGGCGCGCCCGGAGAGCGTCGCAAACTCCGCGTCGAGCGCTTCGCGGTCGGGCATTTCCTCCGCCGAGAGCTGTCCTTCCAGCTGCGCGACGCTCCCCCGGAGACGGTTGGCCTCCTCCTGTCCGTCGGCGACGGACTCCCGCGCGCGCTCCAAGGCCTTGCGCATGGCTTCCCGCGACTGTTCCAGCGCTTCGATTCGCGCCCGCGCGGCGGCTTCGCTGTCGTATTGCAGGGCGGCGTCGAGGTCTCGCAACTGCGCGGAAAGCGCCTCCGTACTGGCACTGTCGGCGGTTATGCGCTGTTCGAGTTCCCGGAGACTGCCTTCGAGCTTTTGCAAATCGGCCTCCCGCGCGGGGATTTCCTCGTCGAGTTCCTTCCGCCGCCGGAGACGCTTCTTTACCTCCCGTTCTTCCGCGCCAATATGCCTTAATTCCGCGTCCACTTTCAGTAAGTATCCGGAAAGCTCCGCCTCCATGTCCTCCAAGTCCGGACTGTCTGAAAACAGCGCCGTCCCGCGTTCGCGCAAGGCGTCGAGCGCCGCCTCCGCCTGTCCGTTCAGACTTCCGGCGCGCGCGCTGGCCTCCGTCGCCTCCGACAGCGCCGCGTCCGCCTTCTCTTTACTCCTCTTTAGCTGCGCCTCCGTGGGGGCCTTCTCCGACTTCGCCGCCGGGCGCGGGTGTTCCGTCGAGCCGCATACCGGACACGCCTCGCCCGGTTTCAACGTCTCCGCCAGAATGCCCGCCTGTTCGTCTAAAAACGCCTGATTCTGCGTGTCGTACTCCGCTTGCAGTTTCCGGGCCTTGTCCATCGCCGCCCGGTAGGCCTCCTGCGCGGCGGCTACTCTCTGTTCCAAGTCATGATACCCCGCCGCGTCGCTCCCGAACGCCGTCAGGTCATTTTTCCATGCCTCGGTGTCCTTACGCTCCGCCTTCAAGGCCTCCTGCCGCGCGGGGGCGTCCTCTAATCCGGCGCGCTCCTCCCGGAATCCGTCCAGTTGCGCCGACTGCGCCTCCCGCGCCTTTTCCGACGCCTCCGCTTCCCTGCGGTTCCGTTCCAGCGCCCGCGAGAGCCTCGACAACTCCCCTTTCAGCGTCTCCCGCTTCGCGTACTCCGGCAGACGCTCTTCCAGCGCGCTGACTTCCTTCCACAGTCGCTGGTATTCCGGCTGACGTTCCGTCTCGGCCTGTAGCGCCTCCTCGTGGCGCTTCAACTCCGGTTCTAGTGTCGAAAAGCGCGCCTTCTCTCTCTCCAAACGCCTCCGGATTTCGTCCAGACGCTCCGCGCGCTGCCGTTCCGCCCTGACCGCGTCCAGCTTCTTTGCGACTTCCTGTTTTTCCTGTTCCGACGCCGCCTCTTCGACTTTGTCGCGCTCTATCAGCGCTTGCAGAACTTCTACGGCCTGTTCAATGTCGTCGGGCGTCAGGGGGCCGCTACGGAACGCCTCCATTTCCTCCGCGCGCGTCCCGTCCATGTACTGCCGCACACTGGCTTGTACTTCCTTTAGACGCTGGTCGAGCGCTTTGTCCTCCTGCTTCAAACGCTCCTGAAATTTTTCATAGCACCCGGTCTTGAATATCTCGCGGAAAATCTCCGTGCGGGCGTCGGTCTTCGCGTGCAGGAACTTCATGAAACCGCCCTGCGCAAGCATGGCCACCTGTGAGAACTGTTCGCGGTCGAGGCCCAGCACGTCGCGCACGGCCTTCGTGACTTTCGTCGCGCCCGTCTCGATTCGCCCGTCGGGGTAGCGGAGTTCCGCAGAGGCCGCCGTCTTGACTTTCCCGCGCCCCTGCTTCTTCGGACGCTCCCACGCCGGGGAACGCGTCACGGTGTAGGACTTGCCGTCGCACAGAAATTCCAGCGTGACTTCCGTCGGCGTGGCCTCGTCGGCGTACTTCGAGCGCAACATGTCCGACTTGCGGCTCTCGCCGCTCGGCTCACCGTAGAGCGCGTAGGCGATGGCGTCGAAAATCGTCGTCTTGCCCGCGCCGGTGTCCCCGGTAATCAGGTACAGGCCCTGACGGCCCAGCCTGTCCAGATTCAGTACGGTTTTCCCCGCATACGGCCCGAACGCCGAAAGCGTCAGTTTGACCGGCCTCATGCTGTCGCCTCCTCGATTTCCTCCATCAGCTTTTCACAGAAAGCCCGCTGTTCGGCGCTCATCGGGCGCGCGTTCTGCTGCTCGTAGAACTCGGCAAACAGGTCTACGGGCGACTTTCCCTCCAGTACGTCGGGGGCCTCCAGACGTACCGCCGCGCGCGTCCGGGCGTTGTCGTACTCCAGCCGCAGGACGTTCGGACAGAGCGTCCGCAGTTTGCCGATTGCGTCCGGGACTTCCTCCTCGTCCGTGAGAATTACGCGGAAATAGTCGTCGGCGCGGGGGTCTGCGCGTTCCATCGTGAGAATTTCGCGCAAAGTGCCGCGCAACTCGCGCATTTCGTGGAGCGGCGTCAGCGGAATTGTGCGGAGTGTCAGCGAACCCTTCGCGCCGAGTTCCACGACCGTCACCGACTTCTCCTGCCGGACTTCCGAGAACGAATACTTCAGCGGCGTGCCGCAATAGCGCACGGTCTCCCGCCCGACGTACTGCGGCTTGTGGATATGTCCCAGCGCGACGTAGTCGAACGGCGCGAAAACCGACAAGTCCACGTTGTCGAGGCCGCCCACGCTGACGTTTTCGGAATCGGAGCGTTCCGGGGTATCGGCGCCGCCGCTGCCCGTCACGAACTGGTGCGCAATTAAGACGTTACGTTCGGCGGCCTGTACGCCCATCTGTTCCACGGCTACCCTTAGCGCGTCCGTGTAGGACGCGATTTCCGCGTCGGGGAAGCGTTCCCGGACGTGCGTCGGCTTGACGAACGGGAGGGAGTAGACGTAGACAGGCCCGTACTCGTCGGAGAGCGTCGCGGGGGAGACCTGTCCGCCGTAAATGGGCGCAATATGGATTCCGCTTCCCTCCATCAGCCCCGCCCCGAACGAAAGCCGCTCCGCCGAATCGTGGTTCCCGCTGATAAGGAACGTCGGGAGATTCCGCGCCGCGAGGCGCGTAAGGAAGTCGTCGAGGAGCAGTACGGCCTCCGCCGGGGGCACGGAGCGGTCGTACACGTCCCCCGCAATCAGCACGGCGTGGGGGCGCTCGGCGTCGATAACGCCCAGAATCTTTTCCAGAATGTCGCGCTGGTCCTCTATGAGATTCCGTTCGCCCAGACGCTTGCCCAAATGCAAGTCCGAAAGATGAATGAGCTTCAAGAGAATATCGCCTCCCGTGTCGGTTTCCGTCAGTATAGTGTATTATTCCTACAATGTCAAATCTTTGGCCGCGGCGAAGTCCGGATTGCAAAACGGTTTGAGGTGTGCTATGATTAGGAAAAATGTTTCGGGAGGAATGCTTGATTATGAAAGACGGTTTTCTTTCCGCCGCGTGCGGGACGCCGGACGTGCGCCCCGCCGACTGCCACTACAACGCCGAACAGACGTTCACCATCATGCGCAAGGCCGACAAGGCCGGGGCGCGCGTACTCGTACTCCCCGAACTCGGCCTGACGGGCGCCACCTGCGGCGACCTGTTCTTTCAGGACGCCTTGCTGAAGGGCGCGGAGGAGGCGCTTTCGACGGTACGGGAGGCCACGCGACATTTGGAAGTCGTGACGGCAGTCGGGTTGCCGCTGCGGGTACGCGGGCGGCTCTACGACTGCGCGGCGGTTATCCAGAAGGGGAAAATCCTCGGTTTCGTGCCCCGGGCGGAGTTGTCCGACGCCGAAAGCCGTTACTTTACCCCCGCGCCCGACGCGCCCGCTACAGTCGATTTCCCCGGGCAGTCCGGGATTCCGTTCGGGGCGGGGCTGACGTTCGCCTGTGAGACGCTCCCCGGTTTGACGGTCGGCTTTGAGTTCGGCGGAGACCTCGCGGGATTACAGCCGCCGTCGGTGTCGATGGCCCGCGACGGCGCGACGGTCATCGGCTGTCTGGACGCCGCCCCCGCCGTGATTGGCATGGACGACCGCTGTCGGCAATTCGTCACAAGTCAGTCGTTGCGGCTGGCGTGCGGCTACCTGTACGCCGGGGCCGGGGAGGGCGAATCCGTCGCCGATTCGGTGTGCGGGGCGCACCAGTTGATTTCGGAGAACGGCGCGCTGTTGGCCGAGCGCCGCTTCGACGGCGGACTGCTGGTGTCGGAAATCGACCTCGCGCGGCTGTCCTACGAGCGCCGCCGCCACTGGCGGAATATTGCGCCGTCCGACGCGCGCCGCGCCGGGAGTTTCTCGCTGACGCTGACCGAAACCCGCCTGACGCGCTATCTGCCCTCCATGCCGTTCGTGCCCGAAAGCCCCGCCGAACTCCGCGAACGCTGTCGGGAAATCCTGCTGACCGCCGCGCTGGGCCTCAAACGCCGCCTGCAGGATACCAGTTCCAAAGCCGCCGTTATCGGGCTGTCGGGCGGATTAGATTCCACGCTCGCCGTACTCGTCGCCGCCCGCGCCATGGAACTCCTCGGACGCCCCGCAAGCGATATTGTCGCCGTGACAATGCCGGGGTTCGGCACCACCGACGGCACGCAAGACAGCGCCGTAAAACTGGCGGAGTGCCTCGGCGTCACGCTCCGGACTGTGCGCATTTCGTCGAGCGTGCTGGCCCATTTCCGCGACATCGGCCACGACCCCGACCTGCACAACGTCACGTATGAGAACGCGCAGGCCCGGGAACGCACGCAAATTCTGATGGACATTGCCAACGACCTCGGCGGGCTCGTCGTCGGCACGGGCGATTTGAGCGAACTGGCCCTCGGGTGGTGTACGTACAACGGCGACCATATGAGCATGTACGCCGTCAACGCGTCGATTCCCAAGACGCTCGTCCGGCATATTGTCGCGTGCGTGGCGGAGGAGACGCCGGAACTTTCCGGCGTGCTCCGGGGCGTACTCGAAACGCCCGTCTCGCCCGAACTGCTCCCCGCCGTACAAGGCGAAATCGCGCAGAAAACGGAGGACATCGTAGGGCCCTACGAACTGCACGACTTTTTTCTCTACTATATGGTTCGGTGGGGCTTTGCGCCGTCGAAAATCCTCCGCCTCGCCGTGGAGGCCTTCGGCGACCGCTACGCCCGCGACATTATCCTGAAATGGCTCCGCGTGTTCTACCGCCGCTTCTTTACGCAGCAGTTCAAGCGCGACTGCGTACCCGACGGGCCGAAAGTGGGGAAGGTGTCGCTCTCGCCGCGCGGCGACTGGCGCATGCCGTCCGACGCAAGTCTGGCCCTCTGGCGCGCCGAACTCGAAACCCTGTAAAATCGCCGCCCCGACTACAGTGCATGACCATCCATCCCCTCCGTTTCGAT
>CAMHDB010000037.1 GCA_946183715.1 uncultured Oscillibacter sp. | reverse complement strand
GTTGTCGTTCAACTGCGCGATTTCGTCGCCGCTGTAGAGCACGGGAATGCCGCTCTGCGTGAACAGGAACGCGTGCAGGGTCTCGTCGAGACGGAGCGCGAGGTCGAGCGCGGCCTTGTCGCCGTTCTCCTCGGCGCCCTCCGCGCCGCACAGCGACGCCGTCGTGCCGCACATGCGCGCGTCGCCGAGGCGCGGGTCGTCGTTGTAGAGTTCGCCGCGCGACAGGCTCCCCGGGTACTTGCCCGTGAACCAGTCGTTCAGGTACTTCTTGTGCGACACCTCGTCGACGCCGAGGGGCTTCAGGAACGGGTAGTCGAGGCCCCAGCCGATGTCGTCGTGACAGCGGAGGTAGTTCAGGAAGGTGTACTGTTTGGGCAGGGCGAAGACGGCCTCCATCTGGTGCCGGAGCAGGCGCACGTCGGACGTGGCGACGGTGTGCCACGTACTGGCCATCGTGGTGACGTTGTAGAGCATGTGGCACTCGGGTTTCTCGACGGTGCCGAAGTAGGGCACGACTTTCGACGGCTCCATGACGACTTCACCCAGCAGGAGCGTACCCGGGCAGACAATCTCACAGGCAAGGCGCATCATGCGCACGAGGGTATGGACTTTCGGCAGGTTCCGGCAGCTCGTGTACAGCTCTTTCCAGATATACGGCGTGGCGTCGAGGCGGATGATGTCCACGCCCTGATTGCACAGGTAGAGCATGTTGTCGGTCATGTCGTTGAACACGACCGGGTTGGCGTAGTTCAAATCCCACTGGTAGGGCCAGAACGTCGTCATGACGACTTTCCCGGCCTCCGGGCACCAACTGAAATTACCCGGCGCGGTCTGCGGGAAGACTTGCGGCACGGTCTTCTCAAACTCGTTGGGGATGTCCCAGTTGTCGTAGAAGAAGTAGCGCTTCTGGTATTCGGGGTCCCCGGCGCGCGCGCGGACGGCCCATTCGTGGTCTTCACTGGTGTGGTTCATCACGAAGTCGAGGCACACCGAGATTCCGCGCCGGTGACAGTCGGCGTTGAGTTCGGCGAGCTCCTCCATGGTGCCGAGTTCGGGTTCCACGGCGCGGAAGTCCGAGACCGCGTAGCCGCCGTCACTGCGCCCTTTGGGGCTTTGCAACAGGGGCATGTAGTGAATGTAGTTGATTCCGCTCTCTTCCAGATAGTCGAGGTGCTCCTGCACGCCCTTGAGGTTCTTCCCGAAGCACTGCACGTACATGAGCATGCCGAGCATGTCGCGCTCGCGGTACCACTCCGGATGGGCCTCCCGGGCCTCGTCCATGAGGCGCAGGTCGACGCTTCTTTCTTTGTAGGCCCGGTAAAGCATGGTGCGGAAGTAGTCGAAGGCGGCCTCGTTGCCGTAAAGCTCCATGTAGAGCCAGCGCAGTTCGTCGTATTTCGACCACAGGCGGTCGTAGAAAATCTGGTCTTCTCTGGTCAAGGCAATACGCCCTCCTCTTCTAATTCTTTCAACCACGGCATGGCGGGCAGTGCCCCCGGACGGCTGACAGTCAGCGACGCGGCCTTGTTGGCGAAGCGGAGAATCCGTTCCAGCTCGTCCTTTTCGAGGCCGCCCAGCGGGGTTTCGCGTTTCGCCAGACAGCGCAACACCGCCCCGAAGAACGTATCGCCCGCGCCGTTCGTGTCGGCAATCTTGACGGAGAACCCCGGCACAGTTCCGGTCATCGGCGCGCCGCCGTTGTCCAGACGGTAGTACACGCCCGCGCCGCCCAGCGTGACGAGTACGAGCTTGATACCCTGTCCGGTCAGGGCTTCCGCCGCCGCTTCCGGCGTGTCCTTGCCGGACATGAGCACCATTTCCTCGTCGCTGATTTTGAGCACGTCGACCATCGGCAACGGCTCCCGCATACGCGCCCCGGCGTCCTCGCCCTTGGGCCACAGCGCCGCGCGGTAGTTCGGGTCATACGTAATCAGCGCGCCGAGTTTTTTGGCGTCTTTCGCGGCGGTCAGCGTCGCGGTACGCGACGGGTCCGCCGTCAGGCTGACGCTCCCGAAGTGTACGATTTTCGCGTCGGCGAGCAGGGAATCGGGAATCTGCTCCCGCGTCAGGCACAGGTCGGCGCCCGGGCCGCGATAGAACGTAAAACTGCGCTCCCCGGTCTCGTCGACCGTCACGACGGCCAGCGTAGTCGGGACTACGGGGTCCATCGCCACAGCGGACACGTCCACGTTGTTGTCTTTGAGCGTCTGAATCAGGCCCGCGCCGAAAGAGTCGTCGCCGACGCACCCGGCAAAGGCCGCGCGCGCGCCGAGACGCGCCGCCGCTACCGCCGCGTTCGCCGGAGCGCCGCCGGGATTCGCCGCCAGAAGCCGGACACCCCTGCTGTCAACGCCCGTCTGGGTCAGGTCAATGAGCACCTCGCCCACCGTCAACAAGTCCAGTTTCAAGAAATCGTCTCCTCTCCTGTTCCGCCCGCAAAGCGCAAGCGGCTTGTAAACAGACTGTATCTCACTTATTATAATCGACGGGCGGAAAATGCGCAAGGGGACGGCGTTTGGGTAACTTTCAGAAATTTCCCGGGCGAAATTGTGCAACATGCCCATATCGCGAAATTCCACGGCGCTTTCGTGAGAAAATGCTTGCTTTTGCGCCCGGAATTTGATAAACTTGCCTAGATTTCCGGTGCCGGACGGAAACGGCTACCCTGTCATTCCGGAATATCGCCAATGAGGAAAAGAGGTCTCTGTCATGATTAAAATCGCCCCGTCCGTGCTGTCGGCGGATTTCTCAAATCTCGCGGAAGCACTGCGGCCCGTCGCGTCCGCCGACTACCTCCACGTCGACATTATGGACGGGCTGTTCGTGCCGAATATCTCTCTGGGCTTCCCGGTTCTCGCCGGAATCCGCAAGGCGACCTCTTTGCCGCTCGACGTTCACTTGATGGTTGACCGCCCCGTCCGCTACGTCGAGCGCTTCTGCGACGCCGGCGCGGCGATAGTCACCGTACACGTCGAGGCCGACACCCCCGAAAATACGCACACGGCCCTTGACAAAATCCACGCCAAGGGCAAGCGCGCGGGCGTGGTCGTCAAGCCCAAGACCCCCGCCGAGGCCGTACTGCCGTTTCTGGACAAGTGCGACATCGTGCTTGTCATGACGGTGGAACCGGGGTTCGGCGGTCAGAAATTCATGGCCGACATGATGCCGAAGGTCTCGCAAATCCGCCGCTGGATTGACGAACGGAAACCCGGTTGCGAACTGGAAGTGGACGGCGGAGTAGCGCCCGGCACCTGCCGGACTTGTATCGACGCGGGGGCCAACGTACTCGTCGCGGGAAGCGCGGTATTCGGCGCGGAGGACATCCCGGGGCGTATCGCGGCGTTGCGGGGTGGCGTATGAAAGAACTGCCAAGGCTCTCTCTGGGCCTGTTCCCGACGCCCTGCTACCCGCTGGAAGCTATCAGCGCCCGCTACGGGCGGGACATCTGGATGAAGCGCGACGACCTGTGCGGCGTGGCGCTGGGCGGGAACAAAGTCCGGAAGCTCGAATACCTGCTCGCCGAGGCGCAGAACGGCGGCTGTGACACCGTATTCACGACGGGCAGCGCGCAGTCCAACCACGCCATGCTGACCGCGGCCTGCGCGGCGCGTCTGGGTATGCGCTGTGTGCTGTTCCTGAAAGAGCGGGGCGTCACCGACGCGCGCGGGAACCTCCTCCTTGATAAGCTCTACGGCGCGGAAGTCCGCTTTTTCGACACCGACCAGTATTCGTACATCTACGACCAGATGTTAGCGCTGGACGAGGAACTCTCCGCGCAAGGGCACAAGTGCTGTGCGATACCCGTCGGGGGCTCGACGCCGCTGGGGGCCGTCGGCTACGTCGGCTGTGCCGAGGAAATCGCGGCGCAGTGCGACAGCGTGGGGCATATCGTCAGCGCGGTAGGCTCCGGCGGCACGGCGGCGGGGCTGTTGCTGGGCGCGAAACTCCACCTCCCGGGCGCGCGCCTCACGGGCGTGTCCGTGTACCCCGACGCGTTCGAGGACATCGTGCCCCAGCTCGCCGAGGACGCCGCCGGACTGCTTGACGCCTCCTTTACGCGTACCGAAGGCGATTTCCGCGTCGTGTCGCGAATCGGCGGCGGCTACGGTATCCCCAACCCCGCCGACACGCCCTATATCGAGGAACTCGCGCGGCTGGAAGGGATTCTCCTTGACCCCGTCTACACCGGAAAGGCGTGGGCGGGCATGCTTGAACTGCTCAGAGAGGGCGCCTTCCACGGCGACGGAAGCATTGTTTTCGTACACACCGGCGGCGCGGCGGCGCTGTTCGCGCTCGACCTCCCGAGGCCGTGATTTTACAGAACCGGGTTTCCGGTTCTGTCTTTTTGCCCGCGCCCATACAATTTTTTCCAAACATCCGACTTTCCCTTTGCAAATCCGACATCTTGTGGTATACTCTCTCCGGCAAACTGCGAAAGGAGTATGCAATCATGGATTTGACGGAAACCACGCTGGAGCGAAAGGACGTATTCAAGGGGCGTATCTTCTCCGTACACGTCGACAAGGTGCGCCTCCCCAACGGCGAAACCTCGACCCGGGAAGTCATAGAGCACGGCGGCGGCGCGGCGGTTCTCGCCCTTGACGAGAATGACAATGTGCTGGTCGTCTCACAGTACCGCTACACCTTCTCCCGCGTCCTGCTGGAACTCCCCGCCGGGAAACTCGAACCCGGCGAAGACCCCGCCGTAACCGCGCTCCGCGAATTGAAGGAGGAGACCGGGGCCGAGCCCGCTTCCTTTGAGCCGCTGGGGCGGATTCTGCCGTCCCCGGGCTGTTACTCCGAGCGGCTGTACCTGTACTTGGCCCGTGGCCTGCGTTTCGGCGAACAGCGCCTCGACCACAACGAGTTCCTGAACGTCTCGCGGGTTCCGTTCGCGGAGATGGCGGAGCGCTGTCTGTCCGGGGAAATCGAGGACGCCAAAACCGTGGTGGCCGTACTCAAAGCGAAACTCAAGCTGGGTTTGTGATATGGAAACAAAACATCGTGGACATCCTGCGTTTCAACTTACAGCGCGCGGGTTACGGCACCGTCGAGGCCTACGACGGCGAGGACGGGCTGTCGAAGGCCCGGGAGGCGAATCCCGACCTGATTCTGCTGGATGTCATGCTGCCGAAAAAGAACGGTTTCGAGGTCTGCGAGACTTTGCGCGGCGAGGGGAACAACGTCCCCGTGATAATCCTCACGGCCCGCGAGGAGGAGGGCGACAAAGTGCGCGGCCTTGAAATCGGCGCCGACGACTACATCACAAAGCCCTTTTCCATGCGCGAACTCATCGCGCGCGTCGGGGCCAACATCCGCCGCACGACCGTGCTTTCCCCCGCCGTCGATACGGCGACCGGGGCCGTCACGCTCGCCGGGGACTTGTCCGTCAACACCGAGAGCCACCTTGTTTTCCGCGCCGGGAAGCCCATCGACCTCACACAGCGGGAGTACGACCTGCTGACGTTCCTCGCCGCCAACCCGAACCGCGTCTACTCCCGCGTAGACCTCATGGAGCAGGTCTGGAACTACGGCTACGTCGGCGACGACGTGCGCACCGTCGACGTGACCGTCCGCCGACTGCGCGAGAAAATCGAGGAGAACCCCGCCAGCCCCGTCTACATCCGCACCCGCCGCGGCATGGGCTACTACTTCTCCAACGCCGCCGAAACCTAGGTGAATCTCCATGTTCCGAAGTCTGCGCATGAAACTGACCATGATAATGCTCATGCTGATGGGTTCCCAAATGGCGATTGTCGGGACATTCCTCACCACGGGCGTCAGCAGTTTCTACATGAACAACTTCTACCGCCAGTTAGACAGCGTATTCGGCCTCGACCAGCGCGAATTTGTCTCCGACCTGCGCAACGCCGCCGAAGACGACGACGGCGCGGAGAGTTTACGCAAGATGTTGGACGCCAACGCCGGCCCGCTGGGTATCGACTACCACACGCGGAACTATTTCGTTCTCGACGGCGAGACGGGCGCGTGGCTTGCGGGTTCGGCGAGCGCCGACGCCCTGCCGATGGAACAAAGTCTGAATCTGCTCACGGCCCGTACCGCCGTCGCGCGCGGCGATTCCTCCGCCGTCGGCGACGACAGCTACCTCAACGCCGAGTACATGGACGCCGCAATCCCGATTCTCTCCGGGGAGCACTCCTATATTATCTACATCCTCGACAATCAGGAGACCTTGACAGGGCTCAATCAACAGTTGTTCCACATCATTTTACAGTCCCTTGTGCTGGGCCTGCTCATTACCGCGCTGTTAAGTTTCCTGTTGGCCAAGACGATGGTCGGGCCGCTGGAGAAATTGACCGCCGGGGCGGAGGAAGTCGCCGCCGGGAAATTCGGCACCGCCCTGCCCGTGGAGTCCACGGACGAAATCGGCACCCTGACCGGGACGTTTAACGAAATGGCGGGCGTACTGCATACCACCCTCGCCGCGATGGAGAACGAGCGCGACAAACTCGACACGTTATTCCTGTACATGACCGACGGGGTGGTCGCGTTCGACATGTCGGGGGCCGTCATACACTGCAACCCCGCCGCCACGAATATGTTACAGCGCAAAGTCGAAATCGGCTCCCGCTACGACGACTTGTTCGGCGGGCTGTTCGCGTTCGGCGACATGTTAGCGTTAAAGCGTCCGAGCCACGCCGAGGGCGAAATGATGGTCGGCGAACGTACTTTAGAATTATTACTCGCGCCGTTCTCCCATCAGGAACTGGGCGGCGTACTGGCCGTACTCCACGACGTGACGGAGCGTCACCGCAACGAGGAACGGCGCAAGGAATTTGTCGCGAACGTGTCGCACGAGTTGCGCACGCCGCTGACGAACGTCCGGAGCTACGCCGAGACACTCCGCGACGGCGGCGGCGAAATCCCGCCGGAGGTATCCGTAAACTTCCTCGACATCATCATCAACGAGACCGACAGAATGACGCACATCGTACAGGATTTGCTCATTCTCTCGCGCCTCGACGCCGGGAATACCGAGATTGCCTTCACGCGCTTCCCGTTCGGGGAGGCCATCGAAAGCGTAGTACGGGCCAACGCGCTCAACGCCCGCGCGCGGAATCACGAGTTGACTTTCCGCGCCGAGGGGGAATTGCCGTGTATTGAGGGCGACCGCAACCGACTGGAACAGGTTATGATGAACATCATCGGCAACGCCATCAAGTACACGCCCGACGGCGGGCACATCCGCGTCACGGCGGGGCTTGCCGGGGACGGGCAACAAGTCTGGATGGACGTTTGGGACGACGGAATCGGGATTCCGGAGGCGTCGCGGGCGCGGGTGTTCGAGAGGTTCTACCGTGTCGACAAGGCGCGCTCACGGGAATCGGGCGGCACCGGGCTGGGACTTTCCATCGCGTGGGAAATCATACAGCGTCACCGGGGCACGCTCACGCTCCCGCCGCACGACGGCCCCGGGACGACTTTCCGGGTGACGCTCCCCGTCGCGCAGAAGTCCCGCGCGGAGGAGGCGTCGCCATGACGGAATTGCAAGCCCCCGGAGGCGGGCGCGTCACGACAGAACCGCAACGCGTAGGGCGACAGCAACGCGCGGGAATCCCCGCAGGAGGGCGACAGCAACGCGGAGGAGGTGTCGACACGACCGGACAGCAACGTGTCATGACCGAACAGCAACGCGCGGAACTCGACTTCCGGCAGAACGTCAGCATAGCCTTACTGGCAGTGCTGGCCGTGGCCCTGTTCGCCCGGACGGAATTGTTTCATCTCGGCTGGGAGATGATTGGCAGTAACTTTCCGTCGGTGTCGGAGAACGTCACGACCGAACCGCAACAGGAAACCGTGCCCGATACGTTTTCCGTGCCGTTGCGCCTCGTGGCCACGGGCGTGTACGGCGGCGTCTACGGGCGCTGGGTCAACCTCGACACCAATACCGGACAGCGCGCCTTCCGTACCGTCCGCCGCCTCTTCGCCGACGCCCTCGCCGATACCCCGCCATTCGATGAAATCCCGCAGGAAACCTTCCTGCTGTCCATTTGCGGGACTTCCCTCTATTGCGACTTCCTGACGCCCTTGCCGCTGTCGGTTCTTGCCGGACTGGCCGACGTGCCGTCGGCGGACGAGCGGCCCGTGCGCGCTATGGCCCTCGCCCGAGAGAAAGGGACGGTGTTCCTGTGCCTCTGGGACGGCGCCGGGGGATACTCCCGCCGCGCCTCGACGGTTTCCAGAAAGGAACTCGACGAACTCGTCGGGCAGTACGAACTCGGCAACGGCGTCTTCGCGCTCGACCTCCGCGACGCCGGGAGCCTGTACCGGGATATCGCGCCGCTGTCGCTGTTCCCCAACGAGACGCCCGCCCCCGCTGTCTACTCCGCCGCCGCCGGACTGCCCGACACCGCACAGCTTCTGACGGCGTTCCGCTTCAACCCCCTGACCAAATCGCGCTATACGGAGACCAACGGCACGGAGGTCATTATGGAAGGCGGGCGGAGCGTCCGAATCCGCGCCAACGGCAACATCTACTACCAGACCGGGGAGCGCGGAGAGCTTTACATCGAAAGCGCCTCCGACATCCCCACCGGATGGGAGGCCGTCAAAGAGTGCGCCGCGCTCCTCAACGGTATTCTGCTTTCGCAGGGGTTCACGGAAGTCTGCCCGCTGGAAGTACGGCGGCAGGATAACTTGATAGTCATCCGCTTCGGCTACGTCCTCGACGGTATCCCCGTGTTCCACAACGACAACGGGGCCGCCGCCGTCGTCGCCCTCGACGGGCGCAGAATCACCTCGCTGGAACTCCGCCCCCGCCGCTACACCGCCACGGAGACGGCGTCGCTGTTACTCCCGCGCGAACAGGCGCTGGGAATCGCCGAACGCCACCCCGGCGACGAACTCTGCCTCGGCTATCAGGACACCGACAGCGCGCGTCTCAGCGCGCAGTGGTTCGCGGTTCCCGTCGCCGACGGCAGTCTCCCGGAGGCCTGACATGGAACGACACCAGCTCAAACGCATTATGATTATCATCCTCGCCACGCTCAACGGCTTTCTGGGCCTCTACCTGATTCGACAGCGTGTCGCGGAGCGCGCCGCCGCCTACCGCGCCGAGGAACATTTGCTCGAACTCTTCGCCGCCGACGGCGTGGAGATTTCGCCAGAGGCCATCCCGCACGGCGGGCCGCCGCCCGTCGTCGTACTCACCCCCGACGACGACGAACAGGCCCGCGCCGCCGTATTCCTCCTCGGCGACGGCGCGCAGTACGCCGGACGCGCCCGCCGCTACGTGGCCGGAAACGGCGTCGTCCGCTTCCACTCCGACGGGAGTTTCACGGCCACTGACCTTTCCCGCCGCGTCGACCCCGAGGCCTTCTGCCGCGACTTCTGCCGGAATTGGTCCTACGCCATCGACGGCCCCGACACCCCCGGCGACGGCGAAATCTTACTCACCGCCCGCTACGGGAGCCTGAGCGTGTACAATTGCGGCGTCTCCCTCTATTTTGAGGGCGGCGTACTCCGCGAGGCCTTCGGCACCCTGATTCCGCAGACGGGCACCCCCGGCGAGACGCCCAAACTTTCCGCCGTCGGCGCGCTGGCGATTTTTCAGGCCAAGCGGCGCGAAAACCGCGTCGTTTCGGCGGAAATCCGGCGTGTCTCCCTCTGCTACGCCCTCCAGACCTCCGACACCGAGGAACAAACCCTCGTGCCCATGTGGCGTATCGAGACCGACACCATTCCTTATTATGTAAACTGCGTTACGGGCGCGCTGATTTTTTCGACCTGAACGCCTGCCGCCGTGCGAGGAAAGCCCGCCATTTCAAGGCGCGCCGGAATCGGCCCGACCGGGGAGGGAAGTGTCACCGCCCTGTTACGATTTTTTCTAAAATGAGGAAAAAAATCTTGCGGAAAGATTTGCATTTTCCGTTTGCTTGTGGTATTCTTTACGGTGTAGCACTCCGCGCGGCGGGGCGCCCGCGAAAACAGGGTATCAACTTTCACCTGACGGGCACACTGCCCTGTGGAAACCGGAGCCGGATTGCGTCGACTGGCGGGAGGGGTCGCCGGACACGCGCGGGATTCGCCCCGGCAGAAAAAGACTTGCATGAAAAGAGGGTCTGACTTTGACGAAATACATTGTAGAGGGCGGGAAGCCCCTTTTCGGAGAGGTGGAAATCAGCGGCGCGAAAAACGCGGCGGTCGCGATTATCCCCGCGGCCCTGATGGTCAACGGCGTGTGCCGTATTGAGAACGTGCCGCAAATCTCCGATGTCACCCTGCTGTTGCAGATTCTGGAGGACTTAGGCGCTTCCGTCCGCTCTATCAATCGGCACACGGTCGAAATCGACTGCCGCCACGTCCGTTCCGCCAAAACCAACTACGACCTCTGTCAGAAAATCCGCGCGTCCTACTACCTCATCGGCGCCCTGCTGGCCCGGTTCGGCGAGGCCGAAGTCGCCATGCCCGGCGGGTGCTGGTTCGGCGGCGTCCGGCCCATCGACCAGCACATCAAGGGCTTTACGGCCCTCGGGGCCAATGTCAGCGTGCGCGGCGGGTTCGTCTACGCCACCGCCGCAGAACGCCGCCTCAAAGGCGCGAATATCTATCTGGACGTGGTCTCCGTGGGTACGACGATGAATGTCATGATGGCCGCCGTCACGGCGGAGGGCACGACCGTCATCGAGAACGCCGCCCGCGAGCCGCACATCGTGGACCTTGCCAACTTCCTCAACTCCATGGGCGCGAACATCTGCGGCGCGGGCACGGATACCATTAAAATCAGGGGCGTCTCCCGGCTCCACGGCGGGACTTACGCCATTATCCCCGACCAGATAGAGGCCGGGACATATATGGCCGCCGTCG
>CAMHDB010000036.1 GCA_946183715.1 uncultured Oscillibacter sp. | reverse complement strand
TGGTGCCGGTGGTGGGACTCGAACCCACACGGTGTCGCCACCAACGGATTTTGAGTCCGTCACGTCTACCAATTCCATCACACCGGCGGCAAGCGCTATTATACACCCTCCGGGAACAGATTGCAAGAGAAATTTTCAGAATTTGTGCAAAAGTGTCCGGCGTGGGAAAAGCCTCCCCCAGCGCGAAGCTCATTTCGGAAACGCTCCCTCCGTCGTTCCGCTGTACGGATTTCGTCAGCGGTAGCGCGAAAGTCTCCCCCGGCGCGCGGGGGAGACTGAAAGGCGCTTATTTCCCGTATGTCTCGATGAGACTGGCCTTTTTGAGGTCTTTTTCGTTCTTGTAATACTGTCTGGCCTTGGCTCCGAGGGCGGGGTCGATTTCGTCGAGCTGTGCGGCGATACTCTCTACTTGCGCGTCGCAGTCGGCCTCCATAGCGGTTACATCGTCCATTCTGGCGTAAACGATACGGATTTTGGCGGCTCTGGTCTGACTGGCGGGGTCAAGCGCGAGAAATTCCTGAATACACTCCCCGATGAGGTTGTCCAACTGGGTATTGAAGGAGGCGCGGAGAACGTACAATTGCGCGAAAAGATTCTGTACGCGGGCCTCCTGTTCGGCCTTGGCCTTATCGTCGGCACTCTGCTGAGGGGCTTCCGGTTCGGGCTTGGCTTGGTCGGCGGTACTGGTTTCCGTCTTGGCGGCACTCTGCGGGGGGGCTTCCGTATTCTGCTGGGGTTCCGTCTCCCCGGACAACTCCGCGGTGGGTTCGGGTTCGGGCGTCGCGACAGGTTCGGGTTCGGATTTTGCGACAGGCGTCGGCGTCTCCGCTTTCGGCGCGGGCGCGGGTTCGGGTTGCGGCGTCACGGGTTCGGGTTCAGGTTGCGCGACGGGCGCGGGCGGCTCCTGTACGGGTTCGGGCGTCGCGACAGATACGGGCGGTTCGGGCGTTTCCGCTACGGGCGCGGTTGTTGTGCCCGTGTCGGGCGCGGCGACGGGTTCCGGCGAAGTGGCCGTATCGGTCTCGGGGGCGGCGGGTTCGGATACGGCGGCGCTGTCCGGCGTGGTCAGGAACTGCGACGCCGCCTCCTCCAGTGACATGCTGCCGTCGGCGATAGCAGCCTGCATTTCGGGGGTCAGTTCGATGGTCGGTATCCGGAAGTCGTGTTCGAGTTCCTGTACAATCTGCTCGTTCTCCGAACTTTTCGCCGTGACCTGCTCCTCGTTCATCGTGGCATTCTGCGCGACGGACGCCACGGTTTTGAGCCGCGCCCACTGCGTGGCGACTACGACGGCAATCGCGACAACGACGACCGCGACGGCCCCGATGATGATGGTTTTCCTGTTCATATCAACCCTCTTTTCGTATGCTTATGGAATCGGCTGATAGTAAGACGCTTTCCGGGGTGGGAAAGTTCCGTTTTACGGGCCGGGGGAGATTATACCATGCAGGGGCGCAAAAGAAAAGGGGAATTTCCGGAGAAATTCCCGGAACGCGGGAAACGCCGCCCGGACGAATCCGGACGGCGTTGCAAAGCGTGGAATATTAGTCAGCCTTGGGGCCGGCGGCGGCGACTTCCGCGCTCATGTGCGTGTACTTCTTGAAGTTGTCGCGGAAGCTCTTGGCGAGCATTTCGCAACGCTTGCGATACTCGTCCTTGTTCTCCCACGTATTGACGGGGTCGAGAATCTCGGACGGTACGCCCGCGATAGCCTTGGGCACCTGTACGCCGAAGGTCTTATCGGTGAAGAACTCGCCCTTTTCGATGTCGCCGTTGAGGGCGGCGGTGACCATAGCGCGCGTATACTTCAGGCTCATGCGCTTCTGCTTGCCGTTCTCGTCGTGGATGCCGTTCCACCCGGTGTTGACGAGGTAGACATTGGCCCCGGAGTGTTCGACTTTCTCGGCGAGCATTCCGGCGTACACGGACGGGTCGAGGGGCAGGAACGGCGCGCCGAAGCAGGTCGAGAACGTCGGCACGGGTTCCTCAATGCCGATTTCGGTACCGGCGACCTTGGAAGTAAAGCCGGAGACGAAGTAATACATCGCCTGTTCGCGGTTGAGCTTGGAAATCGGGGGCATGACGCCGTAGGCGTCGGCGGTGAGGAAGACGACGGTCTTGGGTACGCTGGTGCTCATGCCGGACAGCTCCGCGTTGGGGATATAGTCGACGGGGTAGCCGACGCGGCTATTGACGGCGAGGGAATCGTCGAAGAAGTCGAACTCGCGGGTCTCGGGGTCCATGACGACGTTTTCGACGAGAGCGCCGAACTTGATGGCGTGGTAAATTTCGGGTTCGCCCTCTTCCGTGAGGTTAATGCACTTGGCGTAACAGCCGCCCTCGAAGTTGAATACGGAATCGTCGGCCCAGCCGTGCTCGTCGTCGCCGATGAGGGCGCGGTTGGGGTCGGCGGAAAGGGTGGTTTTGCCCGTGCCGGAGAGCCCGAAGAACACGGCGGAATCGCCGTCCTTGCCGATGTTGGCGGAACAGTGCATGGGGAACACGCCCATTTTCGGGAGCACGTAGTTCATGACGGAGAACACGGACTTCTTGATTTCCCCGGCGTACTGACTGCCGCAAATAAGCACCATGTGTTCCTCGTAGTTCACGAGGATGATGGCCTCGGAGCGGGAGCCGTCGATTTCGGGAATGCACTTGAAGCCGGGCACGGCGATAATGGTATAGTCGGGGGTGAAGTTCTTGAGGTCGTCGGCGGTGGGGCGGCGCAGGAGCTGGTGAATGAACATATTCTGGGAGGCCAGCTCGGTGATGATACGGAAATTCTGCTTGTATTTGGGGTCGGCCCCGGCGAAGCCGTCGAAGATGAAGATTTCGCGGCCCTGCAAGTAGGCCTTGGCCTTGGCGAGAATGGCGTCGTACTTCTCTTTCTCGATGGGCATATTCACGTCGCCCCACGCGATTTCGTCATGGACGGCGGGCGTATCGACGATGAACTTGTCCTTGGCACTGCGCCCGGTGTACTTCCCGGTCTTGACGACGAGCGCGCCGGTCTTGGACAGGGTGCCTTCCCCGCGACGGAGCGCGTGTTCGGTCAACTGCGCGGGGTTGAGATTCCGGTAGACCGCGCAGGGATTGATAATGCCGATTTTTTCGAGGCCGTAGGTTTCCATAGGTGACATTCCTCCGTGTGTGGGAAAAATTTGTGGTGGGAAAGTCCGTTCCGGACAGTCCGGGAGGTATTATACTCGCTTCAAATGGGAATAGCAAGGTTTTTTACAAAATTTCGCGCGGATATGCAGAAAAAGACAGCGACGGCCCCGCCGCCGTCACTGTGTGCATTACGGAAGGCTATTTCTTGCCCAGAATTTCCCGGCGGATGTAGTCGAACGCGGCGTCCTCGCCCTCGTCGCGGAGTTTGAGGAGCATGGATTCTATGAGGTCTGACGTGGCGGGGTGAATCAGGAGACGCTTTTCCTTGCCGCGCAAGAAGAACTCGTAGGGGTCGGCGTCGGTGTACTTGTCGCCGCGGTAGACCTTGCTCGCCGCGACGCGGTCGCAGAACATCTCCGCGACGTACTTCTTGGGCATTTCGACGCCGCAGATACCCTCCCCGTTCAGGCCGTAGTCCGTCCAATACTCGAAATGGTGCTTATTGCGGCCCTTGTGGTGGAGCCACGAGGCGCTGTAGCCGTACTCGCGGCGCTGGGCGTCGTTGGGGCTGCGGTCGCCCTGAAAGTAGCGCGCCCCGGCGAGAAATTCCACGGGGGAATACTTGGAGAGGTCGTGCGTGAGGCCCTGCCAATAGAGGCCGAGGCGGAAACAGGCCTGCCGGACGAGTTTCCTGTGCTGGTGGACGGTTTTCCAGTGGGCGAGAATGTGTAGCAAGGGCGTCACTTCCTCTCTGAAACCCGCATACGCGGCGGCGGAACGGGGAAACCTGTGGCGGGGTGGTGGCATGGAGAGCGGAATATACGGCTGTCCGCGCGCGTGGGCGGAGTGGTTGCCGCCGGGGGCGCGGCGGGTACGGACGCGCACGGGAGTACGGCGGCGGTCGTGGGGCGTGCTGGCCCTGACGCCCGACGGGTGTCGGAAACTCCGGCGCGCGGAAATCGAGTGCGGCTTACTGCTGATACCGGGGAGCTGTACGGCGGAGGCGTTGCCGCGAGTACGGGCGGGGCGGGCGGCGTCCTACGGGCTTTCGCCCCGCGACAGCCTGACGTTTTCGAGTTTGGAGGAGCCCGTACTGTGCGTACAGCGGGCGTTACCCGCGCCGGGGGGCGGGGTCATAGAGCCGCAGGAGATACCGCTTCCCGGACTGCCCGCGCCCTTTGAGGACTTTCTGCCGCTGTTGGGACTGTGGCTGTTGCGGGGGCCTTGCGTACCGCAACGGGGCGCGGCGTACTTTTTGCGGCGGTGGTGTCAGCGCTTTTCGGGTTCGGGATAGTCTACGCCGAAGGTGTCGACGCGGATACTTTGAATGGTTTGGGGCTTTTTGGGCTTGTCGTCCATCATATTGCGCGGCACGCGCGAAATGGCGATTGCGGCGTCGGCGCCCTGTATGACCTGCCCGAAGGCGGCGTACTGCCCGTCGAGGTGTTCGGCGGGGGCGACCATGATGAAGAACTGACTCCCGGCGGAATCGGGGTCCATCGTGCGGGCCATCGACAGCACGCCGGTTACGTGGCGGATATCGTTCCCGGCGAAGCCGTTGCCGGAGAACTCCCCGCGGATTTCGTAGCCGGGGCCGCCCGTCCCGGTGCCGTTCGGACACCCGCCCTGAATCATGAAGCCCGGTATACAGCGGTGGAAGATGAGGCCGTCATAGAAGCCGCTGTTGGCGAGGGAGATAAAGTTCCGGACGGTGTTCGGGGCCTTGTCGGGGTAGAGTTCGGCGCGCATGATTTGCCCGTCCTGCATGGTAATGGTGGCAATGGGGTTTTTGGTGTCAGACATGGTGAAAACTCCTTTCCCTCTGTGTCAGCGGTTCCACTCCTTACGGTGGCGGTCGATTTCCCGCTCGGCGTCGCGCTTGGCGATGGTGGCGCGCTTGTCGTAGTTCTTCTTGCCCCGGCAGAGGCCGATTTCCAGCTTGACGCGGGCGTTTTTGA
This sequence comes from uncultured Oscillibacter sp., assembly GCA_946183715.1. Lineage (GTDB taxonomy): Bacteria > Bacillota > Clostridia > Oscillospirales > Oscillospiraceae > Oscillibacter. Next base: position 5,846 of record CAMHDB010000036.1, on the reverse strand, counting down.
AGTAGACGCTCAGCGGAATGAGGGTGTAGCCCTCCTCGCGGACGAGGGCGTGTAATTTCCGGATTTCGCGCTTGTGCATGAGCAGGCGTCTGTCGCGCACGGGGTCTTTGTTGAAGATATTGCCCTTCTCGTAGGGCGAAATGTGCATGCCGTGGACGAAGAGTTCCCCGTCGCGGACGGAGCAGTAGGAATCCTTGAGGTTGAGCGTCCCGGCGCGAATGGACTTGACTTCCGTGCCGGAGAGCGCGATTCCGGCCTCGTAGCGCTCCTCGACGAAGTAATCGTGGCGGGCCTTGCGGTTCTGCGCGACTTGCTTGATACCTTTCTTTTCCGTACTATCCCCCTCCTTTCCGGAAAAGTATACCACAAACCGGGCGCGGTTGCAATCTCCGCCGCGAGAAAGTTGTCGCATACAAAATATCCTAGAAAACTACCGAAAAGTTCTGATAATCGCACGATTGACTTTCCTTTTGGAGGCGGCTACAATTAAGGAAAAGTGCCCTGACGGGCACCGGAAAATTTGTAACCAAAATTTCATCTTAATTTTACTGAAAACCGGGACTGTTTATGCTATAATAAGAAAAATGTGCGGTTTTCCTGAAAATGGTTTCTAAATCTTCCGTTTTCACGGCACCAAAGGGAGGTTGATTGAATGTATTGGAAAAGAATGCAAAATTTAACTGTTTTTATCGTACTCCTGCTGCTTACATCCTGCGCGGCGACGCCGGCGCGGAAGAGCGTGGAGCGCGCGACGGGATACAGTGAGGGCAGTTACCTGCGCTTCGTGGACGACACGCCCGACACCGTAGACCCGCAATGCACCTCGGAATACTACACCGTGCCGCTGAACATATTCGACAGGCTGGTAGAAGTTGGCTCCGACCCGGAGAGCGGGAGAAGCGAAATCGTGCCGTCGCTTGCGGAGTGGTGGACGGTCTCGCCGGACGGCCTGCGCTACTCGTTCCACCTGCGGGAGGGCGTGACGTTCAGCGACGGCTCGCCGCTGACGGCGTCCGATGTGGGTTTCACGTTCCGGCGACTACTGACGCACCCGCAGGCGTGCAATCAGGACATCGCAACCTCGATTCTGGGCGCGCGGGAGCTCATGGAGGGGCGCGCGACTTCTCTGGAAGGTTTCAGCGAGGAGGGCGACTACGATTTCACCTTTACGCTGGCGGAACCTTACGCGGCGTTTCTGGCGTGCCTGTCGACGCCGGGGGCGTCGATTCTCGACGAGGAGAGCACGACCGCCGCCGGGGACTTGTTCGGCAAAGTTCCGGAGGCGACGATTGGCACGGGGCCGTTTATTTTTCGGGAGTGGACGCCGGGAATACGAATGCTCCTGACGGCGAACGAAACTTGTTGGTCGGGCCCGCCGCGCTGTGCGGGCCTTGACATCCAGCTCGTGTCCGACTCGGAGGCCCAGAGGCTGATGTTTGAAAAGGGAGAACTCGATATTCTCGACCTTGACACCATGGGCACGGAGGCGGAGTTCTTCGTACACGGCGACATCTATCAGGACCACCTCTGCCACGGGCCGCGCGTGGGGATTACCTACATTGCCCTGAATGAGAGTATCGAACCGCTGAACGACGCGCGAATCCGGCGGGCGCTGCAACTGTCGCTGAACCGTCAGATTCTGCTCGACGCGGTATACGGCGGGCGCGGGGCCCTCGAAAACGGAATCTTCCCGCGCGGCCTGATTGGCTTCAACCCGAATCTCCCGGCGATTCCCTACGCCCCGGCGGAGGCGCGCGCTCTCTTGGAGGAGGCCGGATACCCCAACGGATTCAGCCTGCATATCAGCTACCCCGCCGAGAGTACCGACAGCACAAAGGAACTCTTGCGGCTTGCGGCGGCCATGTGGCAGGAAGTCGGCGTCCGGCCCCTGTTGCTGGAAGTGCCGGAGTCGGAGTTCATGACCAAGCGCAGGAACGGGGAATTGTCCTGCTACGCCAGCACATGGTCGGCGGACTTCGACGACCCCGACAACTTTATTTATACGTTCTTCGGCACGGCGGAGAACACGTTCTCCCGGAGCCTGTGCTACGCCGACGGCGCCGTCATGGAGCGGGTACGCGCCGCGCGGGCGATTGTCGACCCGGCGCGCCGGCTGGAAGAGTATCAGGACTTGGAGCGGCGGATTATACAGGAGGACGCCGCGTGGGTGCCGCTCTTCTCGAAACAGCACTTTTTCGTGGTCAGTGACCGTGTGGACGGTTTCCGCGTCTCGTGGAACGGCTGGTCGAGCAACCGTTACCGCGATGTCGCGGTGACGCAGTGACGGGAGGCTTGGCTATGCACTCAATCCGTACAAAGCTGACGGCCCTGACCATCGCGGCCCTGCTGGTAAGCCTGTTGTCGATAGGCAGTATGGGCATTTTCGCGGTCAGGTCGCAGGGCGAGCGCTACACCGCCCAGACGATGAACCTGATTTGCGACAACTGCCGCGCGTCGCTCGACGAGTACCTCAACAGCGTGGAGCAGTCCGTGGACATGGTGACGCGCTACATAGGCGAGACGCTCGACAGCATGACCCTCGTGGACGGGGGCGTAATCGGCGCGTCCGGGTCGGGCGACAGCCTCCCGGGCCGCGACTGGGCCTCCGAACGACAGCGCCAGCTCGACGCGCGCCTCAATACGCACGTCGAAAACGTCCGGACGGTCTTCCGGAGCGTGGCGAACCACACCCACGGCGTCATTACCTACTATTACCGTATCAACCCGGAAGTCAGCCGGGACGTGGAAGGCTTCCTCTATTCGCAAATCGGGCAGGCGCAGTTTTCGGAGGTTCCGATGACAGACCTGCTCCTCTACAGCCCCGACGACGTGGAGCATGTCGGATGGTACTACATCCCCATCCAGCGCGGGCGGCCCTCGTGGATTGGCCCCTACCAGAATGACAACCTCGGCGTGAGAATGGTCTCCTACGTCACGCCCATTTACAAGGCTGGGACGTTCGTCGGCGTCGTGGGCATGGATATCGACTACGACACGCTCGTCAACCAGATTAACAGCGTCCGCATTCTGGACAGCGGCTACATTATTCTCGCCGACGAGGGCGGGAATGTCGTCTACCATCCGGAACTGTCGCCCGGGGATAGTATCGCCGGGGACGGGCTGGAACTGACCGACGTTTTGTCGCGGTTCGGCGCGGCCAAGGAAAGCGGCGCAAATCCCATCCGGTACACTTACCACGGAATCATGAAGCAGATGTATTTCAGCACGCTGTCGAACGAAATGCGCCTGATAGTCGTCGCGCCGGAATCGGAAATCCGCGCCTCTACAATGACGCTTATCTACCGCATTATTATAGCCACCGCTCTGTTTATGATGTTTTTCGGCGTGCTGATGACTATCGTCACGACGCATATCACGGAGCCCCTGCACCGCCTGACGACGGCCTCGCGGCACATCGCCGAGGGCGACTACCATGTAAACCTGACGTACCACGGCGACGACGAAGTGGGGATTCTGACCGGGGCCTTTGAACAACTGGTGGAACATCTCCGGATTTACATCAACGACCTGAACAGCCGCGCGTATCAGGACGCCTTGACGGGCGTCAAGAACAAGGGCGCCTACAACGTCTCGGCGCGTATGCTGAACGATACCATCCGGATGTCGCACAACGCGAAATTCGCGCTTGTCATGCTGGACTGCAACAACCTGAAGAAAATCAACGACCACTACGGGCACGAGAAGGGCGACTTGTATCTCAAGACGGCCTGTGACCTGATTTGCCGGGTATTCACGCACAGTCCGGTATTCCGGATGGGCGGCGACGAGTTCGCGGTGATTCTGCAAAAGGACGACTACGAGGCCCGCAACGACCTCTTGAAGCGCTTCGACATCTACGCCGACCAGATAAACGAGGACGCGCGGGAGCCGTGGGAAGAAATCCACATTGCGAAGGGTATCGCGGTCTACGACCCGAAACATGACATGAGCGTGGAATCGGTCTTACAGCGCGCCGACGAGAGAATGTACACGGACAAGAAGCGCAGTAAGTCGCGGCGTCTGGCGTAATACGAAGCCCTCCCCAATTCAAACGGGGAGGGCTTTTGTTACGTCGCGGGGCGTTGTCACTGTTGAATGGTGCGGTAGACGGAATCGAAGACGGCGCCGCAGACGGCGTAATTGCCGTTGGAGTCGCGCGCGCCGCTGGCCCCGACGCTTAGCACGACTACGCCGTCTCCGGTTTGCGGGTCGTAGGAGAAGCCGTTGAAGACGCCGTAGGCGCTGCCGGTGTGGTAGTAAATGCCCTCTCTGCCGTAGGCGTCGGCGCGGTAGCGGATGGGCATGGCCTGATAGAAGCCGTCGGACACGCGCTGGTCGTCGTAGGTCTCCATGACGCGCACGGATTCCGGGCTAAGGAGCTGTAAGCCCTCATAGGAGCCATCGTTAGCGAGCAGCGCCGCGACTTTGCCGAGGTCTTGTACGCTGATGACGAGGCCTCCGGCGAATACGGAGCCGTCACTTCCGGGACTGTCGGGGGCGTGGCGCTGACGCTGTGCGGACAGGGAGAGCCTGACGGAGCCGCCGCTGTAGAGCGTGACGAGTTTGGAACTGTCGTAAAGGTCCCCGGCGTAGAAACTGGCGTCGATGTCCATGATATTGAAGAAGTAGCGGTTGAGTAACTGGTCTAAAGTACGGTTGCCGACGCGTTCGAGGGTCATGCCGAGGACGCCGAAGCCGAAGTTGCTGTACTCCCAGTTGTCGAGGGAGCCGGGGACGGCGGAGGTATAGCCGCGGCCCGTACTGAGGCGGTAGCGCACGGAACTGGCGGTAAGGCCGCCGTCGGCGAGGGAGGAAGTATGCGTAAGGAGGGTTTTGAGCGTGACGGGCGAATCGGGGTGGGCGGGGTTGACGAACGAAGCGTCCCAGTAGATTCCGAGGGGCGCGGAGTAGTCCACAAGCCCGTCCTGCCGCATACGGGCGGCGGCCATCCCGACGAGAATCTTGGAAATAGACGCGATACGCATTTTGTGGGTTGGCGTCATACGGTCTTCCCCCTTGGTAGCCCAGCCGTAGGCGAAGGTATCGGTGAGGTGTCCGCGCTCGATGACGGCGACTTGTAGCCCGGTCGCGCCGTAGCGTTGCCCGGCGGCGTCGACAGCGCCCTGTATGGCGTCGTGGTAGTCGCGGGCCTTGCTGACGAAGAAGGGGTTGCGGGCGGCGTCGGTAATCTGCACGGCGACGGGTTCGCCTACGCCGTCGGCGAGGAGGGCCGTAAAGATGAGCGCGGCCTGCGCCCGGGAGACCGGAAGTCTGGGACAGAGGTTATCGACGACAATGGTACGGAAAATATCGTGCTCCATTGCCCACGAGTAGGGGATTTTGGCGTAGTCGGGGACGCTTGCGCCGTCGGGGCGGAGGGAGAGGTCGCCCGTACAGGAGAGGTCGTACCCGGCGAAGGTGGCGAAGCGGTAGAGGAGTAAGGCGAGTTGTGCGCGGGTGACGGGCGTCTCGGGTTGCACGGCGACGCCTTTGCCGTAGAGGGGGAAATTGTCGTCGAGGACTTGCGCGCCGTCGGGGACTTCCTGATATTCGACAAGTTCCTGTGTGCCGTCGGGGTACTCTACGAGGACTTGCGAGTTTTTAGGCCGGAAGTTCATCCGGAAATTGTCTTCTTCCATGTAGAACAGGTCGACGGCGGTGCCCCAGTCGACATCGGACGCGGAATCGGGGCCGGGGTCGAGTTCCGTCCGCGCGGCGATACGGCGTAAGATACGGAGGGCCTGCGCGGTGCTGAGGTAGTTGTCGGGGTGGAACAGCCCGTCCTCGAAGCCGGACATCAATTCGCGGAAGGCGACGTAGCTGACGGCGTCGGCGGCGTTCGGGGG
>CAMHDB010000035.1 GCA_946183715.1 uncultured Oscillibacter sp. | reverse complement strand
ATGCGTACCCGGGAGGCGGCTTCGTCCATGAGGTCAATGGCCTTATCCGGTAAGAAGCGGTCGTTGATATAGCGCGTCGACAGCGTGACGGCGGCCTCGAGGGCCTCGTCGGTGATATGGAGTTTATGGTGCTGTTCGTAGCGCTCCCGGAGGCCCTTCAAGATAATGAGGCTGTCTTCCTGCGACGGTTCGCCGACCTGTACGGGCTGGAAACGGCGCTCCAATGCGGCGTCCTTCTCGATATAGCGGCGGTACTCGTTCAGCGTCGTGGCCCCGATGACGCGGATTTCGCCGCGCCCGAGGGCGGGCTTGATAATGTTCGCGGCGTCGACGGCGCCCTCCGCCGAACCCGCGCCGACTATCGTATGCAGTTCGTCGATGAACAGAATCACGTCGCCGGACTTCTTGACTTCCTCCAGCGTCTTCTTGATTCTCTCCTCGAACTCCCCGCGGTACTTCGTCCCGGCGACCATCCCCGACAGGTCAAGCGACAAAATACGCTTGTCGAGCAGTTCTTCGGGCACGTCGCCCAGCGCGATTTTCGACGCGAGGCCCTCCGCGATTGCCGTCTTGCCTACGCCCGGTTCGCCAATCAGGCAAGGGTTGTTCTTCGTCCGGCGCGACAGGATTTGTATCACGCGCTGTATCTCGTTGTCGCGCCCGATGACCGGGTCTAAACGGCGGTTCCGGGCGTCGGCGGTCAGGTCGCGCGTGAACTCCTGCAGCGTCTTGCCGGAGGCGCTGCCGTCCTCGCGCCCGCTGCCCGGACGGAATCGCCCCGCCTGCGCTTTCGGCGCGTTGTTGACTTTGTTCCGCAAGGCTTCAAAGAGATTCCTTGTATTGACGCCCGCCGTGCGGAGTACGCGCACGGCCATGTTGTTCCCCTCGCGGAGAAGGCCGGATAACAGGTGTTCGGTGCCGATTTGTACCGTACCGCCGCGCCGGGCGTCCTCGTTCGCGATTTGTATGGCGTGCTGGGCGCGCGGAGACCATCCCTGTAAGGGATTCGCCCCGGAGAGGCCAGTACCCACGATTTTCTTTACGATGTCCTCAAGCATGTCGTCGGTCAGGCCGCACTCCGTCAGCACTTCGTGGGCGATACCCTGATTTGTCCGAATTAGGCCCATTAAAAGGTGTTCGGTGCCGACGTAGCCGTGACCGAGTTCCGACGCCGCTTCCTGCGATAACTCCATCGCCCGTTCCGCGTCGGCGGTGAATTGGATTTCGTTCATAGTCAACCTTCCTTTCTGTGAGGCTCCGGCCCCGGCCCGGATGGAACCGGGGCACGGCGTCGGATTACTTCTGTTCGTTCGTGTCCGGGGCGGCGTCCTGCGGTTCCAGACGCCGGATTTCGTCGCGGATTTCCGCCGCGCGCTCGAAATTCTCCTCCTGTACGGCGCGGTTCATTTCGAGTTTCAGGGCGTTGAGCCGCCGCAACTGGTCGTAGTGGTTCTGTTCGGCCTCCTGTACGGGCTGGGCCTCGGGCTGTTTGGCCTCGGGGGCGGGGGCCGCCGTCAGGGCGGGGATGTCGGAGAAGAAGTCGTCGAACGGGCTTTCGAGCATGCGCCCCATCAGGGACGACATGGGCGTGGAGAAGCCGTCAAGCAGACTTCCGCCGAAGAAGTCGTCGGAGAAGAAATCGCGCATGAGGGAGCGGTTATGGGCCGCGACGCGTTTCGTATAGCCGAGCTTTTCGGCGCAGTCGGCGCAGAGGTGCTTTTCGTCGACCTGTCCGTTGATGTTGCTCCGGTACACGAAGGTGACTTCATTTTTTCCACAATGTTCGCATTTCATAACTGAAAGCCTCCTTAAAAATCCATGTTTTTAGTTTCCGCGAATGTCCGGGGACTAGACCTGTAAAATAAGGGTATTTTTGAGGATGTCGGCCCGGACGCTGTCGCGGAGTTCCTTGGGCACGGCGGCGAGGGACTTGTCGCCGACGGCGGAGAGTAACGTTTTTGCGGTACGCTCGTCGAGGGCGTCGGCGTGGAGCAGATTCCCGAGAATCGCCCGGGCCGAAGGGAAGTCGAGTTCGTCGCCGATACTGTTGATGACGTGCATTAAAAGGGTCTCGTGGTCGACGCGCACGCGGGTAATACGGATGTAGCCGTTGCCGCCGCGCCGGCTTTCTACGATGTAGCCGCGCTCCGGGGAAAAGCGGGTGGAAACCACGTAGTTAATCTGGCTGGGCACGCACTTGAAGCGCTGGGCCAAGTCGCTCCGCTGGATTTCCAGCACGCCGTTTTCGGTCTCGTCTAGGGAGCCTTGCAGGAACGCGGCAATCAAATCTGTGATTCCCACGGAATCACCGCCTTTCGTTTCTCTTGACTTTGACTATCTTTAACCTTCTTTCTGTGGGCTATTATAGCACGCCCTCCGGATTTGTCAAGGGGTTTTTGAAAAATATTTTTGACTTTTTTTGACCTTCATTCCGCGAGACCCCGAAATTTCCGTTGACATCCGCCCGCCGCCGCGCTATAATACTTCCAATAAGTTGCAAAGCGGGGCGTTTTTATGGCGGATACGCGCTCAATTTCACTCTTTTCCGGCGCAATGGGCCTCGATATTGGACTGATGAAAGCTGGAATCCGGTTTGAGATTGGTCAAGACGTGGACAGTTATTGTGTGCGAACTATGGAGTTTAACGGCCACAGGGGGCTTTTGGGCGATATCAGGGACATTTCCTCCCGCGAACTTTTGGACGTATCCGGGATGAATGTCGGAGAGCCGTTTCTGATTTGCGGCGGGCCGCCGTGCCAGCCCTTTTCCACCGCCGGAAAGCGCCGGGGAATCAACGACCCCCGGGGCAGTCTCTTTCTGGACTTTGTGCGCATGATTGACGAAATCAGGCCGCGATTCTTCGTCATGGAGAATGTAAAGGGCCTTATGAGCGCACCCCTGAAAGATTCCTCCGGGGCCAGTCTGAAAACAAGAGCGTTGGACGTTATTCTAGAGGAGTTCCGCAGGCTCCGCTATAAAACGGTGTACGGCGTTCTGGACGCGGTGAACTACGGCGCGCCGCAGTTCCGGGAGCGCTTCGTATTGCTCGGGAGCAGGGACAACGAGGAAATCTTCCTCCCCGTCCCGACGCACTTCCACATTCACCAGAACGCCGATTGCAGGTGGCGGACGCTAGGTGACGCAATCCGCGACATTGAGGACTGTCCCGGCGAGTGCGAATCCTTCAGCGAAAGCAGGCTCCGCTATCTACGCATGATTCCGGAGGGCGGGAACTGGCGCAATCTGCCCGCCGAACTGATTCCCCCGGCGATGGGCGGCGCTTACGCGTCGGGCGGCGGGAAAGTGGGCTTCTACAGGCGTCTGTCCTACAGTCAGCCCAGTCCCACAGTCGTGACCAGCCCCGTGCAAAAGGCTACCATGATGTGTCACCCCACGAAGGACAGGCCCCTCAGCGTAGCCGAATACGCGAGAATCCAGCAGTTCCCTCCCGACTGGAAACTGATGGGGACGCTTGCGAGCAAGTACCGGCAAATCGGAAACGCGGTTCCGGTGGGCCTTGCCCGGGCGATAGGGGAAATGCTGGTGTCCGTGGCGGACGGCAAGCAGGAAGTCAGGGTAAAGCGTATCCGGGGCACCGGGATTCATGACAGAATACAGGACGCGATTCGCTTGGGAGGAGCGGGAGAATGACGGATTTGGAACCCTTGCGCGACGGCTACGACGAAAGAGCCGCCGTCGCGGCGATTGGCGCGGCCCTCACGGAATTTTACGATTCCCTGACGCGCACACTGGACAATATCGACATCGAGAAAATACTGAAACGGAAAAACCCGTACCTCTACCGCGCGAAGGGCATTCACAGCGCCGCGCAGATTGTCGAGGGGATTCTGTCGGCTTACGTATCTTCCAGCGAGGAGACGGTTTTCGGGAACGTGTTCTTTGAGCCTGTCGCGCTGGCGCTCTCGGGCGGACAGAAGGCCGTCACGGAGGGCGTGGACATCACCGTAGACAAGGACAACGTGATTTACAGTATCGCCGTGAAAAGCGGCGTCTCCGTGTTCAACGCCGACAGCCGCAAGAGGCAGGAACAAAATTTTCAGGCCGCGCAGAAGCGCGTACAACAGGCGAAAAAGGCGTTTGTCCCGGTCGTGGGCTACGGCTACGGGCGGAAGAACGTCAAGCCCGGGAAGGAGAAGTTCTACCGGGAACTGGCCGGAAAGGATTTCTGGTACTGGCTGACGGGGGATTCCGGGTTTTACATGAAAATCATACGCTTCATGGGGACGCGCCCGGACGAGTACGCCCGGGAGTTCGAGAAGGCCTACACCAAGGCGGAAAACCGCCTCCTGCGCGAGTTCATGCTGAAATACTGCGACGCCGACGGCGCAATTGACTGGGACGCGCTGATTCGCTTTAACAGCGGAGATTGACAAAAGCCTCCCCACGGAAACGGGGAGGCTTTCGCGTTATAGTATCAGGAGTTCTTTGGGGGCGGTCATGAGGTTTTCGCGCCCGGCCTGCGTAATCACAATCACGTCCTCAATACGCACGCCGAGTTTCCCGGGGATGTAAATCCCGGGTTCGGCGGAAATCACCGCGCCGACGGGCAGGGGCTTCTCGTTCAGGGAGGAGGCGTTCGGGTACTCGTGAATCTCGACGCCGACGCCGTGCCCGAAGCTGTGCGCGAAATAGGGCCCGTACCCGGCGGCGGCGATTACGCCGCGCGCGGCGGCGTCGACGGCCTTGCCCGTGACGCCCGCTTTCGCCGCCGCGATTCCCGCCGACTGCGCCGCAAGCACCGTATCGTAAATCCGGCGCATTTCGTCGGTTGCGTGCCCGATTGCGACAGTACGCGTCATGTCCGAACAGTAGCCGTGAAGCACACAGCCGAAGTCCATCGTGACGAACTCGCCGTCTTGCAGGGCGCGCTCCGTCGGGACGCCGTGCGGCAGGCTCCCGTTCGGCCCAGAGACCACTATCGGGTCAAAGGACTTGTCCTCCGCGCCGTAGTGTAACATTAAGTATTGCAGTTTGGCGGCGATTTCGCGCTCTACGGCCCCGGGGCGCAAGTCGTTGTAGATTTCCTGTAGGGCCTTCTCCGCGATACGCTGGGCGTCGGTGAGGGCCTGTATTTCGTCGGCGTCCTTGACTTGCCGGAGCTCTTTCAGGATGTCCGACGCCGGGACGAGTTCGCACGAAAGTTTCTCCCGGTACTTGCGGTACGCCGCGACGGTCATGTAGGTGTCCTCGAAGCCCACGCGCCGGAGGTTCTCGGACGCGATAGCCTCATTGAACAGGGTTTCGTAGCCGCGCTTGGCCGTGACGGTGCCCAATTCGAATGTGCCGGAGAGGCGCTTTCCAGCGGCCTCGGTATAGCGGCTGTCGGTAAAGTAGAAGGCTTTCGCCCGGGTAATCAGGGCGGCGCCGTCCGTCCCCGACGACATAAAGCCCGTCGCGTAGAAGCGGTTGGCCTGATGGGTGAGTAACATCGCGTCGAGTTCGAGTTCCTCCAGACGCGCGCGGATGGATTGTACGTGGTTCATAGGCAGATTGTCTCCTTTGCCGGACGGGGAAACGGTGTCGAGCCGTTTCCCCGTCCGTTTGCGTTATCCTTTATAGTTGCGCATTCTCCAGACGATGGCCGCGGCCTGCCCGCGGTTGAGGGTGCCGGAGGGGCGGAAGGTGCTCACGCCCTCCTCGTAGTAGCCGTTGATAATCCCGGCGGCGTTGAGGGCCTTCACGCTGACGTTGTTCGTGTCGGTGAAGGGCTGCACGCTGGACAGGTGGGAGGTATCGAGGCGCATGGCGGCGGCGGTGAGTTCCGCGACTTCCAGCCGCGTCACGGGCTCCCACAGGTCGACTTCTTTCGGGAGAAGTCCGTCGGCGACGGCCTTATTGAGGTACCCTTGGAACGGGGACATGGTGGTACCCTGCTGTTCCGGGTACCCGGCGGCCAGCATAATGAGTTTGAGCGCGGCCCCCCACGTCACGGAAATACCGGGGCGGTAGGTGTCGTCGCCGTAGCCGCCGAGGACGCCGGCGGCGGCGAGTTCGGTCACGTACTTGTAGCACCAGACGGTGGAGGTCACGTCGGAGAAGCGCTTGAGCGTCGGGATAATGCCGAGGGTGAAGTGCCCGATTCCGGTCGCGACGCCGTCGCCGTCCACGACGAGGTAGGGGATATCGACGGAGCCGGTAAAGTCGGCGGTTGGGGCGAAGCGGAGTTCCGAAATTTTGGGCGTAATGTCAGTCCAGTGGTAGATTTGCGCGGGGTCGGCGGGGGACTTGGCGTCGCCGACGACGACCGCCCCGACGGAGGCCTCCGGGAGTTCGAGCAGGCGGAAGCCGTTCATATCGGCCCCGGTGCCCGCCTTGACGTTCGCGGCGAGGTTCGACGCCGGGAACGTGACGGTTCTGCCCTTGGGGATTGCGCCGTATACGTCGGCAATCAGTTCTTTCGTGACGCTCAGAAGGACGTTGCCCGTACACTGTACGGTATTCCGGTCGGCGTCGAGGCCCGTCACGGAAAACGGAATCGTCTCGCAGTAGTTCTTCTCGACGACGGGGACATAGGTCAGCTCGGCGAGGGAGAAGCGGTCGGGGAAGGCGGGGCTGAAGTAGAAGCGCATATAGGGGAGGTTTCCGTAGAGGAGCTCCATACGGGGACTGTCGCCGTAGGCGCTGGAGGCGTAGTAGTCGTAGACCAGCTTCCCGAACTGCGGCAGACTGCTAAAGCTGACATGACTGATGATGCCATTTGGGAAAGTATTCCGGAAGAAGCGCTCGAAGTCGTCGGAGACCAGTCTAAAGGGGGTATTCCAAGTGGCGGCGTAGAGCAGATTCCCGGCGGCGACGGGGGTACCCGTGAAGGGTTCCGTAATGTTGACGATTTCCGCCGTTGGCGCAGGCTGTTCGGGTTCCTGCGGTTCGGTGGGTGTCGGTTGTTCCGGTTCGGTTGGCGCGGGCTGTTCGGGTTCGACGGGTGCCGGGTCTTGCGGCTCGACAGGCGCGGGTTCTTGCGGTTCTGTTGGCTCGGGATACGCCGACGGCGGGTCGCGGTCTGTCTGTACCTGTATGGACATGAGAATCTCGGCGGAGGCGTTGCGGGAATCGTGGAGCGTACAGACAATATGCACCGTCCGGGCCGGAGCGGTCAGCGGCACCACGAACGACAGGCTTTCGAGGGCGTAGTCGCCGTAGCGCTCGGAGTCGGCGTAGAATCGGGCGTTGCCAATCGTCTCACTGGTGAAAACCGTCTCCTCCAGCCCGCCGACATCCGCGCTGATGAAGCCGTTTTCGGGGGAAAGTTCGTCCTCCGTGCTGAACGTCACGTAGCGGAACGTGCCGCGCAACTTCTCTTTGGCGGGGGTAGAGAAGTCCGGCAGGCTGAACTCGGCGCTCTCGCCCGCGTGAACCAGATAGACGATATCGGCCTCGGGTTCGTCGGGTACCGCACTGATAGGCGGCGCGTCGTCGGTCGAACCGGGCGCGGCGGTAATCGCCGGGGGGCCCTCCTCGGATACGTCCCCCGTGGCGTCGCCGCCGGGTACGGCACTGATGAGGTTGGTATCCTCGGGCGCGTCGTCGGTCGAACCGGGCGCGGTGGTAATCGCCGGGGGGCCTTCCTCGGATACGTCCCCCGTGGCGTCGTCGGGCAGAGCGGCCTCCGCCGCGAAGGAAGGCCCGTAGACGGACAGCGGGGTCGTGTTACTGGCTTTCGCCCAGTTGATTTGAATGACCAGCGTGCCGGAATAGCGCTCCGTGCGTCCGAAGACGGTGAACGGGAGCCGGACGAGATTCCCCCCGGCCTCGTTGGCGGCAAGGAACGTCATCCCGCTGAGGGGATAGGAGCCGTAGCGGCTCGACGAGTAAAAGAAATCGGCGTCCTGAAGCATATCGGCGCTGAAGAGTTTCTCGCCCTTGCCCTCGAAGTCGTAGTAGAGGCAGCCGTTGGCGGGGGTGTAGGATGCGTCGGGCTGGAAGGTGAGGTAGCGGAAGGAATCCTGAGAGGAGGCGTGGTCGCGGAAGAAGTCGCGGAAGTCGTTCCGGTCGAAGCGCAGGACTTCCCCCGCGGTGACGTGCCACGTCAGGTCGACGACTGACGTTTGCCGTACCGCCGCCCCCTGTACGGCGATGTCGAGCTGTCCGACGCAGTTTTCCGTGTCGCCGAAGGCGTTGAAAACGAGTGTGACCGTGTTTCCGTCGGCCTGACGGTTCGACACAAACGTGAGGGTTTCCAGCGGATAGGTACCGTAGCGGGCGGCGCGGTCGTAGAACGCGGCCTCCTGTAGCATGTTGCGGGTAAAGGCGGTCTCGGTCTCGGAGCCGTAGTCGCAGTAGAGGATTCCGTTGGAGGCGCGGAGGGAGCTGTCGGACTGGAAGGTAACGTAGCGGAACGTATCCGCCTGACAGCGCCCGTAGAAGAACGTGCGGAAGTCCTCGGGGTTGAGGGCGACGGATTCGCCGGGGGCGACGGTGTAGGTGATATCGGGACTTCCGGCGGTGAGCGCGTAAGTCTCGACGGGCGCGGCATACGCTCCCGGCGCGAGGGTCAGCAACAGGCAGAGCGTACAGAGTGCCGCTGTGATACGCTGTATTCGGATTTTCATAATCATTCCTCCATAAAAGCGGGCGACATCCAAAATCAGGGGATTTCGGACAGAGGGTCGCGGAAAACACAACAATATATTACCCTTTTTCGGCCCGTAATGCAAGAACAAACTGTAAACAGTCCGAAAAAGATTGCGCAACGGGATTGTCGGTCCCGCCGTCGGGGGCGGCATAGGATGGGAAAATGACGGAAAGAGGCGGCGCTTTTTGTCGGGAACGTACAAAATAGGCCGGCGCGGCGGATAGCGGTTGCAAAATCCCGGGCATATGGTACAATCAGGGCGGCGAAAAACGCGGAAAGGAAGGGTGACTTATATGCTGGCGGACGGTTTCTGGATTGGCTTCCTCGGCGCGGCAATGGCGGGAGTGTTCGCGTTGCGGCAGGCGCGGCGGGTGCTGTCGTGTCCGGAAGGCCCGGAGCGTATGCGGAAAATCGCGGAGAGCATCCGCGCCGGCGCGAACGCCTACCTTGGGCAGCAGTACACGACCGTTTTCCGGGTCTTTGTGGCGGTGTTCCTGATTCTCCTGCTGCTCGCGTTCGGCAGTGACGGGCGTATGCTGTCGCCCTACACGCCGTTCGCGTTCGTGACGGGCGGCGTCTTCTCCATGCTGGCCGGGTTCGTGGGCATGAAAATCGCGACGAATGCCAATGCCCGTACCGCGCAGGCCGCCTCGGAGAGCATGAATCGCGGCCTGAACATGGCCTTCTCGGCGGGTTCCGTCATGGGCTTTACGGTCGTCGGGCTGGGCATGCTCGACATTACGCTGTGGTTCTTCCTGCTCCGCTACGCCTTCGGCGTCGACGCCCCGGAGGCCCTCGGGAATATCATGGTTATGAACGGCATGGGGGCGTCGTTCATGGCGCTGTTCGCGCGCGTGGGCGGCGGAATCTACACGAAAGCCGCCGACGTGGGCGCGGATTTAGTCGGCAAAGTGGAGGCCGGGATTCCGGAGGACGACCCGCGCAACCCGGCGACCATCGCGGATAACGTCGGCGACAACGTCGGCGACGTGGCCGGCATGGGCGCGGACCTGTACGAATCCTACGTCGGCTCCGTACTCGCGGCGTTCGCGCTGGGCGCGGCGGGCGGCTACGGCTGGAACGGAATGCTGTTGCCGCTGTCGCTGGCGGTGTGCGGAATCGCGTGCTCGGTGCTCGGCTCGTTTCTGGTACGGACGCGGGAGGACGCCACGCAGGAAGCGCTTTTGAAAAGTCTCCGGGGCGGGACGTACACCGCCGCCGCGCTCTCGGCGGTTGCGGCGGCCCCGCTGACGTACTTCCTTGTGGGCAATATGGGCGTGTACGCGGCGATTCTCAGCGGATTGGTTGGGGGCTGTGCAATCGGCTACTTCACGGAGTATTACACCTCGGCGACCTACAGGCCCACGCAGGAACTCGCGGCGACTTCCGAAACCGGCTCCGCGACGCTGATAATAGGCGGGCTGTCGCTGGGCATGCGCTCTACGGCGGCCTCGATTCTGATTGTGGGCGCGGCGGTACTCGTCAGCTACTTCGCCGCGGGCGGGCTGGAATCGTTCAACCGGGGCCTGTACGGAATCGGCATCGCGGGCGTCGGGATGCTCTCGACGCTCGGAATCACGCTGGCCACGGACGCATACGGGCCCGTCGCCGACAACGCCGGGGGAATCGCGGAGATGAGCGGGCTTCCGGCGGGTGTCCGGGCGCGTACAGACGCCCTCGACGCCCTCGGGAATACGACCGCCGCAACGGGCAAGGGCTTCGCTATCGGCTCGGCGTCGCTGACTTCCCTCGCGCTGTTGGTGTCCTACGTCAACATCGTGCGGGAGCGCACGACGGAGACTTTGGACTTTTCGCTGACCAGTCCGCCGGTGCTTGTGGGCGTGTTCATGGGCGCTATGCTGACGTTCGTCTTTTCGTCGTTCACGATGAGCGCCGTACAGCGCGCCGCGCAGTCGATTGTACAGGAAGTGCGGCGGCAGTTCCGGGAGATTCCCGGCATTATGTCGCGGGAGGCAGACCCCGATTACGCCGCGTGCGTGGCGCTGTGTACGAAAGGCGCGCTACAGGAAATGGTCGTCCCGGCCCTGCTGGCCGTCGCGGTGCCGATTGCCACGGGGCTGCTGTTAGGCCCGACGGGCGTCGTAGGGCTCTTGTGCGGGGTGTCGGTGACGGGCTTCGCGATGGCGGTATTCATGTCGAACGCGGGCGGCGCGTGGGACAACGCCAAGAAGTACATTGAGGAAGGCCAGCACTGCGGCAAGGGTTCCAGACAGCACAAAGCCGCCGTCGTGGGCGATACCGTCGGCGACCCGTTCAAGGATACCTCGGGACCCTCGCTTAATATTCTGATTAAATTGTGTTCGACGGTCTCGATTGTGTTTTCCG
>CAMHDB010000034.1 GCA_946183715.1 uncultured Oscillibacter sp. | reverse complement strand
ACTCGCTACCTCCACCTTGGCAAGGTGGCGCTCTACCAGATGAGCTATGCCCGCGTAATGGTGCCCAGAGCCGGAATTGAACCAGCGACACGCGGATTTTCAGTCCGCTGCTCTACCAACTGAGCTATCTGGGCGGCTATGGGATTGCCGGAAGCAAGGCGGAGAAAAGGCGGCGCGAAGCGCCGCGCAGAGCGGTAAGAGAACTGGCGACCCGGAACGGACTTGAACCGTCGACCTCTAGCGTGACAGGCTAGCGTTCTAACCAACTGAACTACCGGGCCATGATGGTGGGAACAACTGGACTCGAACCAGTGACCTCCTGCTTGTAAGGCAGGCGCTCTAACCAGCTGAGCTATGCTCCCGGAATCGGTTTGCCTCATGTGCGGCAACGTAGGAGATTATACACAAGAGGGCGGGGTTTGTCAAGCCCTTTTGAAAAAATTTTCCGAAAAAAGTGTGGGGCCGCGCGACAGCGTTCCGTACTGCTTGCCCGTCGGCACGGGAGGCTTTTCCGTACTGCGCGGGGCGGCGGGAAACAACTTTCTTTACAAACCGCCGAAACTTTCTCGACACGGCTGGAATTTTGTGCTATACTAGACGCGCCGCACAGCGGCAACGCCAGTCACAGGAAAGGGGAACGAATCATGAACCGGAGCTACAGGCCCAAGTACCACGTCAGCGTACTGTCGGGGTGGGCCAACGACCCGAACGGTACGATTTACTATCGCGGGAAAGCGCATCTGTTCTATCAGCACTACCCCCACAAGCCCGAATGGGGAACCATGCACTGGGGACACGTCGCAACCGAGGACTTCATCCGCTGGGAACGCCTGCCGATTACGCTCGTACCCGATCAGGACTATGAGGTGATTTGCGGCTGCTGCTCCGGCTCCACGATTGAGAAGGACGGCAAGCTCTACCTGCTCTACACGTCCGCACAGCCGGACTTGCAACGCCAGTGCATGGCGGTTTCGGAGGACGGGGTACGCTTCCAGAAAGACCCCGGCAACCCGATTGTCACGGCGGACGCGCTCCACCCGGAGGTATCCCGGACGGACTTCCGCGACCCGCGGATGTTCCGCAAAGGCGACTGGTATTACCTGATTGCGGGCGCGCGCGTGCTGACCCCCGAGGAGACCGCCGCGAATCCGAACGAGGGCTTCAAGAAGGAAGTCAAGCCCCCGCTCCCTGTGCATTCCCCGTCCGCCGGGCCTGTCTCCGGGAGTACGGAGAGTGAACCCGAAAAGACCGGGTACGGCAACATGATTCTGCTGAAGAGTAAGGACTTGTACCGCTGGGAATACGTGGGCAAGCTCATCTACGAGCAGCTCGAGTACGACATCGCCTACTACCGCCTCAACGGCGTCTACGAGTGCCCGGACTACTTCACCGACAACGGCGCGGAGGTGTTGCTGTCGAGCCCGCAGAACCTGCCGACGATGGGCCACCGCTACCAGAACATCCACTCCACGCTGTACATGCTGGGCAAGCTGGACTTCAAGACCGGGCGTTTCGATGTCCGCGACATTCAGGAGGTCGACAGCGGCTTCGACTTCTACGCCGCGCAGACGCTCCGCATGCCCGACGGGCGGGTTATCATGATTGCGTGGAAGGAGATGTGGGACCGCAATTTCCCGACGCGCAAGGAAGGCTGGGCCGGGACGTATACCCTGCCGCGGGAGCTGACCGTGCGCGACGGGCGCATGATTCAGACGCCCGTCCGGGAAATCGGGAAGTACCGCAGGAACCGGGTGTTTTGCAACGAGTTGTCGGTCGGGAATCAGTCGGTGTCGGTGGACGGAATCTCGGGGACGGTCGTCGAACTTCGCATGACGCTGGAACCGGGCGACGCCGCGAAAGCGGGCGTGAAGCTGTTCAAGGGAAGCGAACACGAGACGCTGTTGTACTACGACCGCGCGGAGGGCGCGTTAGTCTTTGACCGTACCCGTTCCGGACAGCCCTTCGAGGGCCGCGACAAAAACGTAAACGTCCGGTACTGCGATGTCGGACAGGCCGACGCCTTGGAGCTTGACCTGTATCTGGATGTCTCGTCGCTGGAAGCGTTCATAGACGGCGGCAAGCGTACCATGACCGGGAACGTGTACCCGGACTTGGAGGGCGATACCGGAATCGAGTTTTTCGCGGAGGGCGGAACCTGCACGTTCCGTTCCGTGGAAAAGTACGATATTGTCGTATAAAAAACCTCCCCCGGAATCCGGGGGAGGGCGCTTTTTGGGGAAAAGCTACTTGTCAGAGGCAAGAATCAACTGTCGACGCGGAGGATGAACAGATTCGTAATGTCTCTGTTGTCCTGCGTGTAGTACACGATATCGTCGCTGTCGGCCTTGACGTTGTTCAGGTTGATTTTGCTGATACTGCCCGTCGTGCTGACGGAGTAGACGTTGACGGAACTGCTCAAATCCATGAGCGGGCCTCTGGAGCCGCCCAGACGGATGGCGCCGTTAGACGGGGCCGCAAGGCCTGTGGCGCGTCCGACGGTGACGTTGGAGTTGTTGTAGGTGCCGCCGATGATGAGGCTGTCGGCGTTGTACTCGGTGCTGTCGAGGATGACACTGCTTCCGGCGCCGGGCTTGGTGTTGTCGTTGGTGACGGTGAACTGTGCGCCGGAGCGCGGGTTCTCGCCGTCATTGCCGAGGACGCTGTCCACAAGGACGTTGACCTTGGTAATCTGTCCGGCGACGACGGCGTTGAAACTGCGGTACGTGGACTTGTCGCGCACGGGGTTCGAGGCGGAGTTCGCCGCGATGAAAATCAGGTCGTTACTGGTCGTGGTAATCGTGGCGTTGCTGACGAATACCATGACCGCGCTTCCGTCGGCGGCGTAGACAAAGGCGTTGGCGCTGTCAATATTGGGCGTGTTGCGCATGCCGTTGTAAATCCGGTAGGACTTGGAGGCGCTGTCCTCTACGATGAACGTGGTATTGTTGTCGCCCACGACGCCCTCGGGCATGGCGGTACCGGTCGCGGTGCGGTTCCGGAGGTTGAGCGTTCCGGCGCTCGTGGTGACGGGCGTGAGGGTGTAGCGGTCGTTGTTGTCGACGGAGTACGTGACAATCTTCTGCTTGAGGGCGTCCACGTCGGCGACCTCATAGACACTCAGGCGTACAACCCGCTCGGAGCCGTTGGAGAAGACAAGGCTTGCCTGCGCGTAGTCGAAATCCTGACGGCCATTGCTCAGGTTTCTGACCCACGCGTAGCTGTCGGCGGAGGCCTGAACGGGCTCGACCCACAGAACCATCTCTTTGTCTTCCAGCGTGAGGATATAGATATTGTAGTTGTTGGACACGGTCAGGAAGGAGTTTTCCGTGCCCTCGGCAGTGCCGTATACGATGTTGAGGGCGTTTTCGTACTCCTCGCCGTCGATTTCCAGACTGCTCCCGGCCTTGACGCGGTTCAGAGTGCCGCTTTCCTCTTCGAGCAGGGTCACGGACTGGATTCCGCCGTTTCCGCTCATGCCGGAGTAGGTGTAGGCGACAATGTCGCCGATTTCAAAGTCTTCGGTCTCAAACTGGTTGTTGCTGGCGACGCCGACGGGGGCGCGGGAATCGCTCATGCCGCTGATGGTGACGTAGCGGTTTCTGGAGCCCGTCGCGCTCTGGACGGAGGAGACCGTGCCGGGATAGTACACCACGGCGCTGAGTACCACGGAGGGCGTATTGCCGCTGGTGGTGCGGAACGCGCGGATTTCCACGCCGTTACCGATGACGTTCGTTTGAGAAATCAGGCCGCTCAACTTGGTCGTGTCGTTTCTGCTGATGGTCGCGCCGCTGTTGGTGACATCCACGCCGTTGACGTAGAATGTCAGGGGGGCATTGATGGTCAGGCCGAGGTCGGTATAGACCTGTCCGGCGGTGACATCCTCGTTGTAGTAGACCTTATCGACCGTGGCGAGGTAGGTGCCCACGTCGGAGTTTTTCAGCGTCCACTTGGTGGCCGGACAGCCGAACGCGTCCGTTGTGTTGCTTGTCTGCTTCAGGCTTTCAAAATACTGCTCGGCGAACTGGAGCGTATAGGGGGAAGAGGCCTCCGCGACGATATTCGTGCCTCTGGCGGCGGTGGTGGTTCTGACGGAACGGGTGTTCCGCGTCCCGGTGTACTCCACGAGGTCGGACTTCAGCGCGTTGAACGCGAACAGGCACGCGTCCTGACGGTTGACGTTGGCGGTACCGGTCAGCGTGGTGGCAAGGCCCTTGTTCAGGCCGATTATCAGGGCCTGATTGGTGACGTTGTTCGACCAGCCGCTTCCGGTGTAGTGCTCAATGGTCTGGTCGTAGCCCAGCGCGCAGAGGAGCATTTTCAGGAACGCCTGCGTACTCAGGGGGTCGCCGGGGTGGAACGAGCCGTCCGAGTAGCCGGAGACGATGTTCTGCTGCACGCACCAACTGATGTAGCCGGCGAAGGTGTGTCCGGCGGGCACGTCGGTGAATCTTGTGCTGGCGTTGTTGGACATGCTGTTGGCGATGGCGGGGGTGAGCATCATACAGCAGATGATTTTCGTAGCCGCGCCGCGCGTCAGGGCTCCGTTGGGGCGGAAACTGCCGTCGGAGTAGCCGCCCATGATTTCGAGGGAAGAAATTACATCAACGGCTTCCTTGTAAGTAATGCTGTTGCTGTCCGTGAAGGCGGCGCTTGCGCTGACCGGCCCGAAGGTGAAGAGAGACACCGTCATGACCAGCGCAAGAACCAAGGGTAAAATTTTTTTCATGGTCATTCTCCTTTGCTAATACTGCCGCCGCCGGAAATAAGCGCGTTGCGGGACTGCCCCTCTTTGAAAGTCCCGCCGACAGACATCCGGCGATTCCGGCCAGAGATAGATGGACTACAGCCCATCTTTTCTATCATAGCAAATCCTATTGGGAATTGCAAGGGGTTTTTCCGGTTCGGCGTGGAAACTTTTTACAATGGAATCAGTCGTGGCGGGTCGGGTCGCCGAAGCACTCGCAGAAGCGCGCCGAAAACGACGGTTCCACCCCGGCGCGGCGCAGGTGTGACAAGCCGCCGAAGGTACTCGCCCGGAACGACGCGACGCCCTCGCGGCGTTCCTCGGTGTACAGGGTCGTCACCGACGACGGGAGCGCGCAGAGGCCGTGCCACAGCGGCATGGGCGACACCGACAGCAAGTGGCTTAGTAACACGCACTCGACGCCGAAGTGACAGAACAGCGCGACGGTGTCGCGATTGGAACGCCGGACGCGGTACAGCCGCCCGTCGCGGGCGTAGCCGTGGCGGGACAGGAGCGCGTCGAGGCCGTCGCAGACCGCGCCGTACTTCTCCGCGACGCCCGCCATCACCGCCGGACGCGTCCAAGTGTCGGGGGCGTAGAAGTCCGGGACGCGCGTCCAGTCCTCCGGGAGCCAGTCCCAGACGATTCCGGGGCCGTCCTTGTCCGGCTTGACGATTTCCGCGTCAAACTCCCGCAGCCAGTCGCAGGTCTCCGCCTCCATGCCTTTCGCGGTCAGTACGGCCTCGGCGGTCAGGCGCGCCCGCGCCAGCGGCGACGTATAGGCCGCGTCAATCGGAACGTCCCGCAGATACTCTGCCAGAAGCCGCGCCTCCTCTACGCCTTGCGGCGTAAGGCAATTGTGCTCGTAGTCGGGGTCGGCGTGGCGGATAATCAAGAGTTTCATGTTGTGCCCTCCGTTCGCTTTTACAGGGAAGTCTACACCCCGCGCGCGGAATTGGCAAGCGCTTTCTCGGCACCTGACAGCCCCGGAGAAATCCGGGGGCCGTTTGTCGTTACAGGTCGGAGATTACGTCAATTATATGCTCGACGGCGCGGCGCTTTTTCGCGTCCATAGAGAAAATCTTGTTCATCAGGTCTTTGACTTCCTCCTCGTCCGATTTGTTGCCGAACATAATCTCCGCCTCGTCCATTTCCAAAACGCTGGAAATCTTCTCAAGCAGTACCAGACTGGGACGCGCCGCGCCCGTTTCGATACGGCTTTCGTACTCCGTGGCAATATCTACCATTTCCGCGAACTTTTCTTGCGTCAGACCCTTTTTCTTACGCGCTTTCTTGATTCGCTTGCCCAACGCCTTAAAGTTAATCATGTGACCACCTCCGAACTTGATGTATAGTATCAAGTTCGATTGAAATTTTAATGAACTAAAAAATTTACTTGACAAATAAAATCAAGTATGGTAGTATTAGCTGGCAGTAGGGCTAGCGGGCAGGACAATTCCTGTATGAAGTGAAAGGGGGCTTTTTATCAGAGCACAACGGAAGACATGCAATTTGCTGTCCTTGTGACTGGGACAGCACGGGCAACAGAAAGGGTGATAAAGAGTGCAACGCAAGTACATGGGTACTCGAAGAATGGCAAAGCAGTTGTTCTGTGCGATTCTTATAGTGCTCAGTATCCTTACTCCGGTCACGTCGATTATTCCGGGCGCTAATCTCTGGAGTATGGAAACCGTGGCAGAAGCCGCAGAGTACGGGGCGCAGGTTTCCAAGCAAATACTGGCCGGATACCTTCCGAAATACACAGGCAACAAGAAGAATATAGTTGACGCATTAAAGGCCATGGGCGTTGATTCCAGCTATACGCACAGAAAGTACCTTGCGGAAACTAATGGAATAAGCAACTATCGGGGAACAGCGGCGCAAAATACCCAACTTCTGAATCTCTTGAAAAAGGGAAGTCTGAAGATTTACTGGCGAATCCGCTTTACTCCGCTGACTAAGATGGTGCATAACGAAAGACCGTCTTTCAGGATTGAGTTCTTGGGATACGGAATACGGCGCGTCGATTATGTCTCAAATAGCAAGTGGTTGCTGGATGTCGGCTTGAAAAACACCCAGTGGAAAGGCGCGGGGGCTTCATGCTTCACGACAGCTTATGTCAAAGAAGTAAATCTCCCGTTTGGTACGGCAAAAACGGAGTTCAAGTTGTATGGCGGCAACAGCGTCAGTAATGCCATCAACAATAAGGTGGCGGCTTATCCAATCGAATTTAAGGTTAAACTTTGGTAACAAGCCGCAAAACAAGCCTCCGAGAGAAATCCCGGGGGCGTTTTTTATGCGTTTGGTCAATTCATGGGCGAGATTTTCCTTGACAGGCGGTGATTCTTTCCGTATCATGGGGGCGCTGGAACTCCGGCGAAAAGGAGCGCTTACCATGAAGGTGACACTTGGAATAGACGTAGGCGGCTCTACGACGAAAGTCGTGGGACTGCGCGAGGATAAGAGCGTACTGTCGATGTTGCGGGCCAAGGCGGAAGACCCTCTCACGAGTTTATACGGGGCGCTGGGGAACTACCTGAGCGAAAACGGGCTGTCCCTTGACGACGTGCGGCGCGTGGCGCTGACGGGTGTCGGGGCGAGTTACGAGGAGCGCGGCGTATTCCATCTGCCTACGTGCCGTGTCGACGAGTTCTCATCAAGCGGGGCGGGGGCGCTGGCGCTGTCGGGACAGGAATCGGCGCTTGTGGTGTCGATGGGCACGGGGACGGCGTTCCTGTGGGCGGAGCGCGGGAAACGTGTCGAACACCTGTGCGGGAGCGGAATCGGCGGCGGGACGCTCGGCGGGCTTTGCAAGAAACTCGTGGGAATGGAGCGCTTCGGGAGTATCAAGAAACTGGCGGCGCGGGGCGACTTGGGACACGTTGATTTAACAATCCGCGACCTGACGCGCAACCCCGCCGTGACGCTTGACCCGACGCTGACGGCGGCGAATTACGGCAATCTGGCGGAGGACGCCACGCCCGCCGACTTGGCCGCCGGGACGGTGAATCTTGTCCTACAGGCAATCGGTACCATGACGGTACTCGCCTGTCGGTGCTGTGACACGAAAACGGTCGTGCTGACAGGTTCCATGACGACACTCCCGCAGGCGGAGGAGAACTTCCGCAACTTCGAGAGGCTTTACGGCATTCACTACATCATCCCGGAAAACGCGACGTTCGCGACGGCAATCGGCGCGGCCCTCTGCGCCCTACAGGATTCCGAGTAACGTCAAACGCCGTCCCCGCAGGCCACGGGAACGGCGTCGCTTTATGCTTCCGGTGTCTCCGGACTGTCCGGGGGTTTTCTCTTACGCTTCGGACGGTTCCGGACTGTCCGGGGTATCCGCGTCTTCGGGGGCGTCTAACAGGTCAAATTCCAGTTTCCGCCCGCAGTTCGGACAGACGATTTCGCCCTCTTCCAGCGCGTCCTCGTCAAAGTACACCGTCTCCTGACAGCCCGGACAGGTCGCCGCGTAACAGGCTTCCTCGTCGTCCTCGTCGTCGTCGGAGAAGAACCCTTCCACGTCCGCCAAATCGTCGCTGACGGCGTCCAGCGTCTCCGACAAGGCCTCCTGTTCCTCGCGCAGGGCCTCCAGTTCGTCCGCCACGCCGCCCAGAATATCGATGATTTCCGAAAGAAGTTTACCCTCTTTCTTGTCCTTGCCCAGTTCCATGCCCTCGGCAAGCCCTTTCAGGTACGCTACTTGCTCTCCGATACTCATACTACGCCGCCTCCTTTCGGATTCGCGCTTGCTTACTTCACCCGGCCCAGATATTCGCCCGTGCGGGTGTCGACCTGAATCTTCTCGCCCTCGTTGATGAACAGCGGCACCTTGATTTCCGCGCCCGTCTCCAGAATCGCGGCCTTCGTGACATTCGTCGCGGTGTCGCCCTTGACGCCCGGTTCCGTCTGCGTGACGGTCAGGTTCATGAAGTTCGGCACTTCCACGCCGAACACGGAGCCTTTATAGCTGAGCAGTTTGCACATGGTGTTCTCGGTGACGAACCGGAAGCCGTCGCCCAGAACGTCGCGGTTGAGGGGGATGTCGTCGTAGGTTGTGGGGTCCATGAAGTGGTAGAGGTCGCCGTCGTTCCACTGGTATTCGGCGTCGCGGCGCTCAATCGACGCCTGCTCGAATTTCGCGGTAGGGTTGAAGGAAGTCTCGGTGACGCCGCCGGTGATGACGTTCTTCATCTTGGTGCGCACGAACGCCGCGCCCTTGCCCGGCTTGACGTGCTGGAACTCCACCACCTGCATGACTTTTCCGTCCATCTCGAACGTGACGCCGTTCCGGAACTCCCCGGCTGTAATGGTAGGCATAGAAATCACTCCTCACAGGATGTTGTCGCGGGCAGTTCCGCAACTGTTTTCGGTCGATTTATTGTATCCGATATCGCCGCCGATTGCAAGACTTTTTTCGCGGCGGCGTCAAGTTGTCTCGGCGGGCGGCTGCATGCGGTTCATGAGCGACGCGAGCAGGAAGCCCCCGCCGCAACACAACCCGGAGAGTACGACTTCCCACGCGCCGCTGTAGTCCGTGGGCGTCATGGAGAGCGTGGACGCGCAGACGACGCCGAGAATCCCGTGTGACACGGCGGCGTAGCGTGTACGGAACAGGCGGTTCATGAGCCGCGCGAAGAGCGTCGCCGACACCGCCGCCCCCGGCAGACACGACAACAGCGCCGCAACATCCATACTCGACAAGTCGTCCAACAGGGGCCTGTACAGCCCGAGGGCCATCATAATCGGCGACGCGCTGAACCCGGGGAGCACGGTACCGAGGCCCCAGAGGACGCCGCAGAAGTTGTACGACCAGAAACCGGGGGCGGCCTGCAGGCGGAGAATATGCCGCACAGAGTAGAGCACGGCCCAGAGCGACAGCGCGGAGAGTACGAGACAGGCCCACGCCGATACCGGACGGCCCTCTTTCCCGGCCTCGCGGAACAGCGCCGGGACACTCCCGGCAATCAGGCCCGTGAAGAGCCACACGCACACCGCCTCCGACGACGCCATGAACGCGCTCAGGCCCCGGGCAATCAGGAAGAACCCGACGGCCCAGCCGAGGCCCAGCGGAAGCGCCAGACGCCAGTATTTCCGCGCGGCGGACTTCGGACGCGTCAGCAGTTCCATGAAGGGGCGGTAGATTCCGAACACGACCGCCAGCACGCCCCCCGATACCCCCGGCAGAATCGCGCCCGCGCCAATCAGCGCGCCGCACAGGATGTAACGGCCCCAGCCGCGAAACTTCCCCATAGCATTCCCTCTCTTTACTGTACCGCTTTGTCCCCTCCGGCCCCGCGCCGGAGATATCACACATTTCTGTACATTTTTTCGATTCTCTCTTGACCTTGCGGCGGAAATCGGGTAAAATAACAAACCGTATATTATAGAATCTATAAATGAGCAAATCCGGCAATTCGACGAAAATGCGCGTTTGACACGGACAAAATTCCCGAAATTGTCCGCCATACAAGGACTTTCGCCCGATTCTTTGTGCAACTTTTCAAATTTGCTCATTTATAGATAGAATCACCCGGCGCGCCGGGTACGAAAGGCAGATTGAATCATGGAACATCCCTACAAAACCCGTCAGGGCGGAGCGACTGTCACGGTCTTTGTCCCGTATGACTGTAAGAATCACTGCCCGTTCTGTATCAACAAGGGCGAGTACGCCGACCTGACCGGATTCTCTCTGCAGAAAATCTGCCAGAGTATCCGCCGCATGGACGCCATTACCCCCTACTGCGACTTCGTTTTCACCGGGGGAGAGCCCCTTTCCGAACTCGATTCCCTTCAGGTCATGCTCGACCAGATTCCCACGACCCACCGCGTCTTTATCAATACGACGCTCCCCGTCTCCGAGTTCCAGTCGGAGGACGATATTCTCGCGTTCGCCGCGCGCAACCGCCGCAAAATTACCTGTATCAATGTTTCCCGCCACATGCAAAAATATGTCGTGGAATCGAATGACAGTCTGCTTGCGCGCCTTCCGGTACCCTTCCGCGTCAACTGCGTGCTCTACAAGAACTACCCCGCCGAAAAGATTGTCCCCTATCTGGAACGGTTCCGGGCGATTCCGGGCGCGTCCATCCAGTTCCGCTTCGACTACACCGCCACCACCCCCGAAAACCTCTATGATGAGGAACACGACAGAATTTTGCACGACCTGCGGAAAATCGCCCTCTATACCGGCCTCGACGGTTGCCGTAT
>CAMHDB010000033.1 GCA_946183715.1 uncultured Oscillibacter sp. | reverse complement strand
GCCGAATTGAACTGCACGCGGTAGCCGCGGTTGACACGCACGTTTCCGGCGTCGTCGACCCACGGCACGCGGAACGTCACGACGCGCTCCGGCTCCACGAAACGCTCAATCAGCCCCGTCTTTTCGTACTCCGGGTGTTGCGGGAGCATTCTGTCGAGGCCTTCGAGGACTTCCAGCACGGCCTGATGGAACTCCTTCTGGTCAGGGTCGCGTGTCGTGACCTGCTCGTAGACCCTCTTCAAATACGCGCTCTGTAACATACTGTTACCCCCATTCGGTTTATTCTCGGATATCCTGTGAGATTATACAGAAATGAGGCCGCGCGCACAAGAAGGAAATTTCCTGAAATCGCGGGCGGACGGCGGCGCAATTTCCTGAAATTTTCACAAAAAAGCCGCCCTTTACGCCCCGCAAAGACAAAATGCCGTGACATTGTTTTTCCCGGGAAAACGCCCGGATTCCAACTTTCCGCCGCCGTGACGGTTCTTTCCGCCGTTCGGCGAAACGCACAAACGGCACCCCTGAAATTCTACGCCCCGCGCGCGGGAATTTCACAATTTGTCTACAAATTTCCACGGAGATGTTGTACAATACAAGTGTACAATTGTGCGAATCCGAAAACAGACGAATGGGGGTATTTTGTGAACATTGCTTATTTTCTTCTTCCCAAGGTGAGCGTGGCCTACCTCTACGAGGACTTCACTTTTCGTCAGGGACTGGAGAAAATGCGCCGGAACGGCTACAGCGCCATTCCGGTTATCACGCGGGACGGCCAGTACGCCGGCACGGTCAGCGAGGGCGACTTCCTCTGGCACCTGCTCGACGAACGCATGGCCCTGCGTGTCGGCTTCCGGGCGAATCTGGAACAACTGCGGATTCGGGACATCCTCCGCGTCGACAACTACCGCCCCGTCCGCATTACCGTGAGCATGGAGGAGCTCATGCACTCCGTCATCAACCAGAACTTCGTCCCGGTCGTCGACGACACCGACCATTTCATCGGAATCATCGTTCGCAAGGACATTCTCCGCTATTTCGCCTACGGGAAGGAACGGGAGCGGCCCTTGGAGAATATCGGCTGAACGGCGTCCCGGCCTCGCGCCGGGGCGCTTTGATTTCCAAATTGTGCTATTTCTAAAAAATTCTTGCATTTTTCCCGGAAATATGGTACCCTATGCGCGGAATGAAATTACGGGAGGACGCGCTATGAACAGGAAAACGTTACCGCTTTGTCTGCTGGTTCTCACGCTGTTATGCTCTCTGACTGCCTGCAAGTCAGTCGGGGTCATCGGGGGCGCGGACGGCCCGACCGCCGTCTTTGTCACCGACGGCGACACCGAAAACGCCATCGTCATCGGCCCGGACGGGGAAGTCACGACGCCCGGGCCCGCCGTCGACGACGCCGACACCACCGAAACCGACGCCGAAAGCGAAGTCGACGCCGCGCCCGCGCCGACGCCGGACGGAATCCCGCCGACGCCCGAGGAGCCGCCCGTGCCCCTGACAGTCGCGTTACTGTCGGGCGCGTGGGCCGAGGCCGTCCGGGCCGAACTCCCGGCCTTTGAGCAGGGGAATCACGTCGTTTGCGAAGTCCGGGAGCTGTCCAGAGACGAGTTACACGACGCGCTCGTCGGCGGCACCGCCGACTGTGACCTCATCATGGTACACAGTTCCGGTATGCCGGAGTTCCGGAGGTCGAACGCCCTCGCAAGTCTGAGCGCGCTGGGCTACCGCCCCGACGGCGATTTCGTCCCCGCCGTCATGGACATCTGCGCCGACGGGAGTACGTATTCCCTCGCGCCGTGGTACGCCAACGCGACGGTTTTACTGTGCAATAAGCAGTCGCTGATTGCCTCCGGGAGCTCTACGGACAGAATCCAGAGCCTGCAAAACCTGCTTTCCGTCTGCAAGGCCGCCAAAGCGCGCGGCGAAATCGGGTTCGCGTACCACCAGACGCACGAGGAGCGCGTCACGCTCGATTTCCTCCCGATTCTGCGCAGTTTCGACGGCTGGTTCGTCGACCAGAACGGCAAGCCCTCCATCTACACGAAGAAGTTTCAGGACGCGGTCAACTTCTTCCTCGAACTCACCGCCACCGGGAAGGCCCTCACCAATTCCGACTTGCTCTCCGCCGTCGACAGCGGGCGGGCCGCCGTGGGCTTTATCCGCTCCGACTGGTACGCCCTCTCCCCGAAAAGCGCCGCGACGTACATTTCCTTCCCCGGCAAGGAGACTTCCGGCGGGGAGCCCCACGCGACAGGCACCTGTACCCTGTGGGGGCTGGGCATTCCGGCGGGAAGTCAGCACCCCGAGGAGGCCGAACGCCTGCTCGAATACCTCACGAACCCGAACATTCAGCGGAATTTCCTCCCGTCCGGCCTCACGCCCTGCCGCTACTCCGTCCTGCAAGACCCCGAACTGCAAAAGTCCTACCCCCACTACGCGAAGCTCTGTACGGCGCTCGAACAAAGCCGCTACGTACCGTCGCTGACGGAATGGCCCGAAATGTGCGACATTTTAGGGGAGGAACTCTGGAAAGTCATGGCGGGGCGCAAGAAGGTAACGGAGGCCCTCGACGACGCGCAGAAACGCGCCGAAGCCTTACTCGCCGGGGAGCCCCGTCCGGACGGCCCCGCCGAAGAAGTACCGTAAACCGAAACCGCCGTACCGGAAGCCCCGGCGCGGCGGTTTTGTCATGGCGCGGCGTGTCCCAATCGGCGGAGGTATTGCGGCGGTTTTGTCACGGCGCGGCGCGTCCCCGCTTATACTGTCCTGAAAAGGACGTTTTTAAGGAGGGGACATATGAAACTGGCACTCTGCCGGGCCGCGCTGGGCACCGGCTTTACTTTCCTTATGACGGCCCTCGGGGCCGCGATGGTCTTCTTTCTCCCCGGGGAGCCCCGCCCGCGATTTCAGAAAGTCATGCTGGGTTTCGCCGGGGGCGTCATGACAGCCGCCTCCGTGTGGAGTTTACTTATTCCGGCTATGGAGCAGACGGAGGCCGAAGGGCTGTTCCCGGTATGGGTTCCGCCCACGCTGGGCATACTCTCCGGGGCCGTGTTCCTCTCCGCGCTGGAATCCGTGACTGCCACGCGCCGTCGGGGGTCGCTTCTCTTGACTGCTATCACCCTGCACAATATCCCCGAAGGGATGGCCGTCGGGCTGGCGTGCGCGTGCGGTTCCGTGGCGGGGGCGGCGGCGCTCGCGTTCGGAATCGGAATCCAGAACTTCCCCGAAGGCGCGGCGGTGTCGATTCCGCTCTGCCGCGGGCGCGGCGACAGGGCGCGGGCATTCCTGTACGGCGCGCTCTCCGGGGCGGTCGAGCCGCTGTTCGGACTGCTCTCCGTGGGCGCGGCGGCGTTCGCGCAGTCGCTTATGCCGTGGCTGTTGAGTTTCGCCGCCGGGGCCATGCTCTACGTCACCGTGGAGGAACTGACGCCGCAATCCCGGAGCCGCGCCGGAACCTGCGGCTATTTGTCGGGATTTTTGCTCATGATGGCGCTGGACGTGGCCCTCGGCTGATTTGCCGTCCAAATATTGTAAAAACCGCGTTTTTTGTCGAAATTCGCGTCTGTCTTGGGCGGAAAACAGCCAAAGCAACGCCTTCCGGATTTCAGATTGTGGAAAAAATCGAATTAAAATGACACTTGCTATCCGGCTTTCGCCGTTGTATACTATTACGGCATGGCTTTTTCTCTGTTTTCGCGACGTTTACCGAAAGGAGCTTGATTTCTTCTATGCGCGATTCCTTGACTGTTCCGGCGCTTCTGGACCTGTCGCACACGCTGGCGGCCCCCCTGCTGGAAAAGTTTACATTCCCTTGGGAGGCCCTGCCCGAAATCAGCGCGTTCATTCTCTCGCTGGCCTCCGCGCTGGGCCCCGACTATAAGCAGCTCTCGCCCTCCGTCTGGGTTCACGAGACGGCGGTCGTCGCCCCGACGGCGTTTCTGGGCGGCCCGTGCGTCGTCGGCCCCGGGACGGAAGTCCGCCACGGCGCGTTCGTGCGCGGCTCTGCCCTCGTCGGCGCCGATTGCGTCGTCGGCAACTCCGTCGAACTCAAAAACGTGATTCTCTTCGACAAAGTCCAGACGCCCCACTACAACTACGTCGGCGACAGCATCCTCGGCTACCGCGCCCACATGGGGGCCGGGAGCATTACCAGCAACGTCAAGAGCGACAAGACGCTCGTCACCGTCAAGACCGAACCGCCGATAGAAACCGGCCTGAAGAAGTTCGGCGCGATTCTGGGCGACGGCGTGGAGGTCGGCTGTAACTCCGTGCTGAATCCGGGGTGCGTACTGGGCCGCCGCGTGAGCGTCTACCCGGTCAACTGCGTGCGCGGCGTGATTCCCGCCGACAGTATCGTCAAGACCGGGGGCGTGATTGTCCGGAGACAGAAAGAATGGGAGGCTTCGTAAATCATGGGTAAATATTTCGGAACAGACGGCTTTCGCGGGGAGGCCAACAAGACCCTGACCGCCGACCACGCCTACAGAATCGGGCGCTTCCTCGGCTGGTACTTCGGCGAACAGAAGCGCCGCGCCGGGGAATCCGGCGATGTCCGTATCGTCATCGGCAAGGACACCCGCCGCTCGTCCTATATGTTCGAGTTCGCGCTCGTGGCGGGCCTGACCGCCTCCGGGGCCGACGCCTATCTCCTCCACGTCACCACGACGCCTTCCGTGTCCTACATCTGCCGCGTCGACGCCTTCGACTGCGGAATCATGATTTCCGCCTCCCACAACCCCTACCATGACAACGGAATCAAACTGCTGAACGCCCACGGGGAAAAGATGGATGAAGAGACGATTTCGCTCGTGGAGGCCTATTTAGACGGCTCCGTGGAGGCCTTCGGGCGAACGTGGGTCGAAATCCCCTTCGCCCTGCGCGACAAAATCGGGCGGTCGGTCGACTATACCAGCGGGCGCAACCGCTACATGGGCTACCTGATTTCGCTGGGCATGTACTCCTTCAAGGGCAAGACCGTCGCCCTCGACTGCGCAAACGGCGCGGCTTGGGAAGAGGCGAAAGCCGTCTTTGAGGCCCTCGGCGCGAAAACCCTCGTCATCAACGCGGAGCCTAACGGCCTGAATATCAACGAAAACGCCGGGTCTACCCATCTGGAAGGCCTGCAAAGGTTCGTCGTCGAAAACCAGTGCGACGTGGGTTTCGCCTACGACGGCGACGCCGACCGCTGTCTGTGCGTCGACGAGAAGGGGCAGGTCATCACGGGCGACCACATCCTGTACATCTACGGGAAGTACATGCAGGAGCGCGGCAAGCTCGTCGTCAACACCATCGTCACGACCGTCATGAGCAATTTCGGGCTCTACAAAGCCCTCGACGCCGCCGGAATCGGCTACGCAAAAACCGCCGTGGGCGACAAGTACGTGTACGAGTACATGGTCAAGCACAACTGCCGCCTCGGCGGGGAGCAGTCCGGGCACATCATCTTCACGAAGTACGCCAACACCGGGGACGGCATTTTAACGTCCCTGAAGCTGATGGAAGTCCTGTGCGCGAAAAACTGCCCCATGAGCAAACTAAGCGAGGGCCTGACGATTTACCCGCAACTGCTCGTAAACGTGGAGGTACACGACAAGGCCGCCGCGATGGCCGACGAGGCCGTACTGGAAAGCGTGCGGAATGTGGAAGCCGCGCTCGGCGACAGCGGGCGGATTTTAGTCCGGGAATCGGGCACGGAGCCGCTCGTGCGCGTCATGGTGGAGGCCGAAACCGGCGCGCTGTGCTGGCAGTACGTCAATGACGTGGTGAAGGTCATCAAGAGCCGGGGCTACGCGGTCGAATAACAGGAGGCGTTTCTTTGAAAAGTTCCCCGGTACGCAATGCCCCGCCGCTGGCGCTGTGGGTCGCTATGACGGCGTTCCCGCTTCTGTCCACGTTCGTCTTTTCCTCGCAGGACGCCGAAACATCCGGCTCGCTCAGCCTGCTGATTTTGCACTGTATCCTGTCCGCCTTCCCGCCGCTCTCCGCGCTGGGAATCCCGTTTCTGCACCACGTCCTCCGCAAGCTCGCACACTTTACCCTGTACTGCGTCCTAGGCTGTGGACTGCGCGGACTGTCCACCTACCAGCGGCGGTTCCCCGCCGTGCCGGGCGTCGTCGTAACGGGTATGCTTTGCGCGGCGCTCGACGAGTTCCACCAGCATTTCTCGGCGGGACGCGCGCCAAGCGTCGCCGACGTGCTTCTGGATACCTGCGGCGTGGCGGTCGGCTGTACGTTGGTCTCCTGCCTGTTCTACCTGACGGGGAAAGCGCGCCCCGCCTCCGCCTGAATTTCGCACAAAAGAACTACCAAGAGGTGAAACCATCGTGGAGTATCTCCCGTCTTTGGAAAGCACGGAATCCGGAAAACTGATTGCGGCGGCGTTGGTCTCCATGATTCCCGTGCTCGAACTGCGGGGCGGAATCCCCTTCGGCGTCGGCCTCGGCTTACACCCGCTCAAAGCGTGGGCCGTGTGCGTCCTCGGCAATATGATTCCCGTCCCGCTGATTATCGTCTATATCCGCCGGATTTTCCAGTGGTTGCGCGCCGCGTTCCCGCGCCTCGGAAACTTCATCGACAGTCTCGAACGGAAGGCCCATCTCAAGGGCCGCACGGTGCTGAAGTACCGCTATTTCGGACTGTTCCTGTTCGTGGCGCTCCCCCTGCCCGGTACGGGCGGCTGGACGGGCGCACTTGTCGCCGCGTTTCTCAATATGCGCCTGAAGAACGCGTTCTTCTCCATCTTCTCCGGACTGGTCGTCGCCGGGTTCATTGTCACGCTCCTGACAAGCTCCCTCGCCGCGATGTTCGGGTAAATCCATCCACACAGGAGGACAGGCCCCAATATGAAAGGAATCGTACTCGCCGCCGGAAAGGGTACCCGGCTGTATCCCATGACGAAACCCGTCTGCAAGCCCCTGCTCCCCGTCTACGATAAGCCCCTGATTTACTACCCGCTCGCCGTACTCATGCAGGCGGGCATTTCCGATATTCTCGTCATCGTCCCGCCCGGAGAGGAGGCCGCCTTTACCGCCCTTCTGGGCAACGGCCATCAATTCGGCCTGAATATCTACTACACGGTGCAGACCGTCGCGCGCGGAATTGCCGACGCCCTGCTGATTGCGGAGAGTTTCGCGCGCGGAGACCAAGTCTGCCTCGTGCTCGGCGACAACATTTTCCACGCCCTCACGCTGGAACGCACCCTCAAACGGGCCGCACAAAGCAATACGGGCGCGACGGTGTTCGGCTACTGGGTCGAGAACCCGTCGCCGTTCGGCGTCGTGGAGTTCGACGAGACCGGACGGGCGATTTCCATCGAAGAGAAGCCCAAGCACCCCAAGAGCAACTATATCATACCGGGGCTGTACTTCTACGACCAGCAGGCTATGGAAATCGCGCACGGCCTGAAACCGTCGGCGCGCGGGGAACTCGAAATCACGGACGTGAATTTGGAGTACCTCCGGCGCGGACAGCTACAGGTCATCCCGTTGGAGAAGGGCTTTACGTGGCTCGACGCCGGAACCGCCGACAGTCTGCTGGAAGCCGCGCAGACTATCAAGGAATTGCAGGAGCACACGGGGCGGTATATCGGCTGTCTGGAGGAACTCGCGCTCGCGGAGGGCTGGATTCCCCGCGAACAGGTTCACGAAATGGGCCGCGAACTCGGCAAAACGCTTTACGGAAAATATCTGCAATGCCTGTAACGGCAAAAGCGCCCCGACGGTCTCCCGCCGGGGTGCCTTTTACGTTTTACGCCAGTCTGACCGCCGTGCCGTAGGCCACGACTTCCGCCGCGCCCTGCATGATACTCGACGAACTGAACCGGACATTCACCACGGCGTCGGCGTTGAGGCGCTCGGCCTCGTCCACCATGCGTTTCGTGGCAATCTGCCGGGCCTCGGTGAGCATTTCCGTATAGCCGACGATTTCCCCGCCGACTAACGTCTTCATGCCCGCCATGAAATCCCGTCCGAAGTTCTTGCTCTGTACCGTCGTACCCTTCACGATTCCCAGCGCTTCCGCGATTTCCCGCCCGGGTACGTAGTCAATGTTCAGCAACAGCATTTCTCTTTCCCCCTGTCAGTATTTTGAGGCCTCGTCTTCCTCGCCGCCGTCGATTTCGCGCAGTCTCAGCCAGAGGGCCGCGAACACCGCCACGACCGCCAACAGCGGAACCAGTACCCACAGCAACAGCGGGAGCACTAAGAACAAATCCGGCTCCAGCGCCATTGCGACGAGTACGAACAGCCCGTATCCGCCTAAGAGTACCGCCGCGACAATCGCCGACAGCCACGCGCCCATTTTCTTTTTCCCTCTGTCGTCCATGCTACCCCTTCTTTCCGCCGACAGTGTAGCACATCCGCGCAGGAAATACAAGTGGGGTTTGTGTTTCTTTTCAATTCATGTGCAAGGAAAGCAACACGCCGACCCCATAGGAACGGAATCGGCGTGTAGGTTAGCGCGTTATATTACACGCTAAAGTTAGGCTGGATATCTGATTTACTCATACAGGAAATAGGTGGACTTTTCGTCGAACCCATAATAACCTGTTGTAGCGTTTTTGGTGCCCGCATCCGAGAGAACAATAGTAGTAGCGGCCTCGCCGGTTTCTTTGTATTTAACAAATTCCAGTTTCGGCTTGCCTGTACCGCTGACAGTGAATTTCACAGCATTTTCATCGCTTCCCGCAGTTTTAGGGGTATCGAGCGTGCTATCATCAGACAAGAGATTCTTCAGCCCGTTAGTATCAACCAACCAGCCAGAGCCGTCCGTCTGTTTGAAGTCGATTTTGTACACGCCTCCCTTGATACCGCTACTGGTGAGTTGTCCGGACTGGAACTCGGCGTAAGCGGCGCGGATGTTGGCAAGATCCACCGTCTCCCGCGAACGTTCCATAGCCGTGGAAAAGACCGGAATGCCAATCGCAATCAGAATCGCGATAATGGCCACGACGATGAGCAGTTCCGCGAGCGTAAAGCCCGCTTTCGTATGCAGTTTTTTCATTGACAGTTCCTCCTTGTCATATTCTGACAGGGCCGGCACGAAAGGGGACAACGTCACAATCCCCCTTTCGGCGGCTCTGCCAGAACACACAAAAGCGGCGTCGAGTGAAAACTCAACGCCGCCCGAAACCATCAAAGCAAATTCCGCTCCGACATATTTCAAAAGCGTACCCGTGGGCATACCGTCCCCGCGCCGACGCTCTCCCGCGACAGTCCACCCATGAAACCCCGCCAGTTTCCGCTGTCCGAACTCGAAAACAGGAAAAAAGACGGTAATGGACTTGCAAAAGAACATCGAAAACGGGTATAATACCCCCTGCGGTCTGGAATTACTTCCAGTGTGTTGAGTGCCCGTGAATCAAAAAGGCTTCACTCAATATAGGCTTACGGAATGCTGGTCACATTTCGTAGGCTGCCGCTCTATGTGTTCTGTGATTCGTAGTATACACCGCCGCGCGGAGAAATGCAAGCCCTTTCGACAAAAAATTTATGAACAATTTGAAAACAATTCACCGGGGAGGAATTTGTGTTCCTTCCCGGTTTGATTTCGCGCAGTCGGGGCAGACTATCGAAAACCGAAAGGACGGCCCGCTTATGTGGAAACGGATTCTGTTGTTATTCTTCCTCGTCGCGCTGGCGACGGCGTTACTGTCGGCACAGCCCCGGGGGCGTAGCATTCCGGCGCAGAACGCCGCCGCGATTCCCGTCGACGCCTCGCCGAAGCTCGTCGCGTTCACGTTCGACGACGGCCCCCACCGGGGGAGTACCGACCGCCTTCTCGACGGCCTCCGGGAGCGCGGCGCGAAAGGGACATTCTTCCTTGTGGGGCAGGAAATCGACGAGGCGCGGGACTTGGTGGAGCGCATGCGCGACGAGGGACACCAAATCGGAAACCATACGTGGAGCCACAGACGCCTTGACGAACTCTCCGACGACGAAATGACACAGGAAATCGGCAAAACCGACGCCCTGCTAAAGTCGATAGCCGGGGAGCGCGAATACTGGCTGCGCCCGCCCTACGGCTTTCTCCGGGAGGGTGCCGAAAGACTGGTCGGGGTGCCCGTGGTCAAGTGGTCGGTAGACCCCCGCGACTGGGAGAGCCGCGACACGGAAAAAGTCGTGCGGGCCGTCTCGGACGCCGTACAGCCCGGGAGCATTGTACTCCTGCACGATATCTACCCGACATCCGTCGAGGCCGCCCTGCGCCTCATGGACGCGCTGTCGGCGGACGGCTACCAGTTCGTGACCGTGGAGGAACTGCTACAACAAAACGGTATCACGCCGCGCGCGGGGGTGTCGTACCGGAGCGCGGGAGAATGAAAACGGCGCGGACGCGGGAAACGTCCGTGCCGTTGCTTTATTTCGCGGTTATGACGGCCCTGCCTACGGCGTCGTGGATTGCGATTTGAACCGAATAGGAGCCGGGCGCGGCGTCGAAGTCCAGAGCGCCCTTGCCCGACACGCCCTCCTGTCCGAACAGGCCCTCCGACATATCTTCCTCCAAGGGGGCGTTGTCCCCGCCCTCGAAGAACGCAATGTCAAGCGCCCCCGCGCTCAAATCGTACTCCATGTGGACGCGTTCGCCCTCGCCGACGGTGAGCGTCCCCCTGCCGCTGACAAATTCCTGTCCGGTTTTCGAGTTCATGATGACGGTGTTTCTGTCGTACAGCGTCGTTACGCCGATAATATCCGTGCCACGGTTTTTCAGGCGCACGGCGACGTAAACGCCCGCGACGACAATCAGCGCCAAAACAACGATGAGCGCGACCGTTTTCTTTTTCATGTAGTTTCTCCTTTCTGAAAACATCCCCGTCTCCGGAAGCGGGGACGGGGACAGAACGCGCCGCGGTCAGCCGATAATCAGCAGAATGAGCGTGAGAATCAGGAACACCGCGCCAATCCATTTCGTCGCGCGGGCGAGCTTCGCGTCCCAAGTACGCGCCTTGTTGCGGGAGAGGAACGAGTCGGCCACGCCGCCGATAGCCCCCGACAGTCCCGCGCTCTTGCCCGACTGCATCAGTACCACCGTAATGACGAGCAGGCCGCAAATCAATTGCAGAATCGTGACAAAGAGTTTCATGCGATAACCTCCG
>CAMHDB010000032.1 GCA_946183715.1 uncultured Oscillibacter sp. | reverse complement strand
CCTTTCCGGAAAACTTGGAAACTGGTGAAACCTTTTACAAGTTTCTTTTAACTGTTAAAAGCCTCCTGATTTGAGACAGTCCCGTTTTCCGCGCGTGCCGTGAGGGAACCGAGACCTTCCGGCTTTATTTCAGCGAATGGGGGCCAAAACTGTGCGGGAGCAGTTCGCGGAGGGTGTGACTTCTCTCCTGCCCCTCGCCGTTGAGGCTGATGACTTCCATATCGGGCGAGAACTCCGCCATGACCTGTCGGCAGATTCCGCAGGGCATACAGAAGTCGCGGCCCTTGCCCGCGACGACAATCCGCGTAAAGCGGAGACGCCCCTCGGCGACAGCGTGAAATACGGCGTTGCGCTCGGCGCAGATTCCCGCCGGGTACACCGCGTTCTCGACGTTACAGCCTGTGAAAATCGTGCCGTCCTCGCACTCCAGCGCCGCCCCGACCGGGAAGTGGGAGTAGGGCGTGTAGGCGCGGTCAAGCATACTCCGGGCGGCGTCCTTTAGTTGTTCGTAGGTCACGACGGGGATGTCGCGCTTGCGGGCGTACCGCTCCGCAAGCGAACCCGTGCGGGCGCGCACCACCACGCGCGGACAGCCGCGGAACGCGTTCTCCCCGATAGTCTCGACGCCGTCGGGAATCGTGACGCTCAACAGCCCCGCGCAGTTCTCGAACGCGTAGTCGCCGATTTCCTTGGCCTCCGCCGGGATGTTGACGCTCGTCAGGGAGGCGCAGTTCCGGAAGGCGCAGTAGTCGATAGTCCGGACGGTCCGGGGGAACTCGACGCGGGAGAGCGACGCGCAGTCGGCGAAGGCGTACTCGCGTATGACCGTGGCCCCGGCGGGCAAATCGACCGTTAAGAGGTTCTTGCAGCCCATGAACACGCCGTAGTCGACCTCGCGCACGCCGCCCGGAATCGTGACGCTCCGGAGGTTCTCGCAGTTCTGGAAGGCGCGGTTTCCGATTTTCGCCACGCCGGAGGGGATGTCGACGGTTTTCAGGGCCTTACAGCCCGCGAACGCCCAGCAGCCGATTTCCCGCAGGCTTTGCGGGAGTTGTACGCTGTTGAGGTTGCTGCATCCGGAAAAGGCCCCGGTCGGGTTCTCGGAGAAGAAATCGCCGCGGATTTCCTCGACGCCCTCCGGAACTGTCAGGCTCCGCATGGCGATAAAGTTCAGGAACGCGCCCTGTCCGACGGCCCGCACGCCCGCGGGGATGACGATGTTGCCGCCGGGCCCGGTGTAACGTGTCAGAATGCCGTCCGTGACGGCGAATCCATCCTTGTTGCTCATAATGCCTCCATCTCCTTGTGTGGGATTGCGTGTCAGGGACAGTATACCTTGTTTTGGCAGAAAAAACAACCGCTATTTGCAAAACAAAAACCGTCGGGCCGCGGGGCTTCCCGCACGGCGAAATTTGACAAACATAATTTTCATGATATAATCAATCGTGGAAAACAAATCCTGCGCCACGCGGGCGCGCCTTGAAGGGAGGCCGCTATGCCAAAGAGGGTGACAATTCAGGATATCGCGGACGCGCTCGGCGTCTCACGGAACACGGTCTCGAAGGCAATCAACAACGCTGCCGGGCTCGCCGACGCCACGAGGGAAAAGATTCTGCAAAAGGCCGTGGAGATGGGCTACAAGCAGTTCTCCTATTTCCATACGGTCTCCGGCTTCTCCGCGCCGCCGGAGGCGAGAGCCCCCAAAAGGGAAATCGCCCTCCTGAGCGGCAAATTTCTAAACCAGTCGCATTTCGCCTCCGCCATGCTCGACAGCTTCCAGCAGGAGATTTCCGAACTCGGCTACACCGTGAATACGCACAGAATCCGGGAAGAACACCTGAAAAAGCGCGCCCTCCCCGCGACGTTCTGCCGGGAGCGCGCCGCCGCCATTCTGTGCATGGAAGTCTTTGACCGCCCCTATGCCGAAATGCTCTGCGGGCTGGGCCTCCCGACGCTTTTCGTGGACGCCCCCGCCACGTTCGGCGAGGCCGCACTGCCCGCCGACCGCCTCTACATGGACAACACGGCGGAAGTCGCGCGATTCGTCCGGGAGATGACCGCGCGCGGCAAGACGCGTATCGGCTTCGTCGGGCACCGCCTCCACTGCCAGTCCTTTTTCGAGCGCTACGCCGCCTTCCAATACGCCATGCTCATGAGCGGGCTTCCCGTCGAGGAGCGCTACTGCGTCGACAGCAACGACCGGGGGACGATTACGGCGGGCGTACAGGCTATGGCGGAACTCCCGGAAGTCTTTCTCTGCGCCAACGACTTTGTCGCCATGGACGTGCTCCACGTCCTGCGCGACATGGGGAAGTCCGTCCCGGGGGACGTATGGCTCTGCGGCTTCGACGACTCCCCGGAGTCCGGCCTCATTTCTCCCCCGCTGACCACCATCCACATCCACACGCAAATTATGGCCTTCTCCGCCGTACATCTTCTCTTTTCCAGAATCAAAGAGCCCAATCTGGACTACCGCGAAATCCGCACGCAGACGGACTTAATCTGGCGGGAATCCACGGGCGGAAAGCCGGAGGAACTCCGAACATGAAATTCTTTTCCTACGAAAGCCCCTTCAGTCAGGTTCTCCTGAAACTCGCGTACAGCGCCTATTTGAATCTCCTCTGGTTCGTCTGCTCCCTGCCCGTGTTCACGGTCGGGGCCGCCACGACCGCGCTCTACTCCGTGACGTTGAAAATCGTCCGCGAACGGGAGGGAAATCTGACCCGGCAGTTTTTCAGGGCCTTCCGGGAGAATTTCCGTCAGGCAACCGTACTGTGGCTGATTCTTCTGGGCGCGGGGCTGTTCCTCGCCGGAGACGGCTACATCCTCTATCACCTGTTCCGCGCCTCCGGCGGGGCCGCCGCCGTGTTCTGGACACTCGTTTCCGCGCTGGTTATCGCCGCCTCCATCGCCTACGCCGTCGTCCTGCTCTACGTCTTCCCGCTGACCGCGAGCGTCGTCAATACCAACCGCGCCATGCTCAAAAATTCCTTCTTCATCGGGACGCATTACCTGTTCTGCACCATCCTGACGGCGGGCATTCATTTCGCCGTGTTCTACGTCACGGTGGCCCTGTTCACGCCCATGCTGATTTTCGGGGAGGGCCTGTGCGCCCTGATGAGTTCTTACTTACTCTCCGGCGTGATTCGCGCCTGTTCGTTCGACCCGGCGCGGTCCGGGGACGACGGGGAAAGCGACGAGGAATCCGGGGATGACGGAGAAACCTTATGAGACTGACGGCTACCGAACGCGCCGAACGGCGCGAGGCCTTCCGGCGCATGGGCGCGGCGGGCAAAGCGGACTATATCCTCTCTTACTACAAACTGCCCATCGTACTGACGCTCCTTTTCGCCTACGTGCTGTGCTACGGGGCCTACAGGCACTTTTCACGGAAAGAAGTCCTGTTATACGTCGCGTGCGCCAACGTGGCGCTGGGCGAGGATACGCGGGAGGCGCTTTCCGGCGGATTCGTGCGCGCCTCCGGCGGGGATACCCGGACGCAAACCGTGTCTTTGTACCGCGAACTCTACCTTTCCGGGAATCCCGCGCTGGTTAATCACGAGTACGCCTACGCCTCCCGCCTGAAACTTCTGGCCGCAATCGACGCCCGACAGCTCGACCTCGTCCTGATGAACCGGGAAGCGTATGACCTGCTTTCCGAGGGCGGGTACCTGCTGGAGCTCTCGTCGCGTCTCGACTCCGAGAGCCTCCGGGGCTTCCTGACGGAAAACAGCGTGATTCTGCAAGACAACAGCCTCGACATTGCGCTGGGCAAAGCGGAAACCTATCGGGCGGCGGCAGTCCGGGAGGCGAACGCGCTGGAAGTCACGCAATGCCCGCTGTTCCGGGACGCCGGCTTTACGGGCTCCGTCTTTCTGGGCCTCGTTCCGGACAGCCCGCGCACCGCCGCCGCGCTGGACTATATCGCCTACCTGTATGCGTGACGTAAAAATCCCCTCCGGTGCCGCGGGCCGGAGGGGATTCCGTGCTTGTAAACTTTCTGTGAACACGCTTGACAAATCATGCCGATATGGTATGGTATACTAGCAGTTCTCTATTGCGTTCGGCGAGGGGGGAAAATTCCACGTTTTCGGCGAATACGTCAACCCCGCCGACGGCAAAACCTACATGCTGCAGACCTCTTACGGAAGCGGCGGCTGGCAGATTTATTCCAGCACGGAGGCCGCCCCCGACCCCATCCGTTTCGGGATGTTCTTTGAGGACAACTATCATCTGGAAGAATGTCAGTTCATGTTCCGGGACGAGTATCCCTACAAGGTCTATATCGGCCCGAAGATGGAGGAGGGCTACCACTCCCTGTGTATCTGGACGGATTCGCAGTTGGGTTCCAAGACGCTGTTCGGCAACTACAGCGACTACGCCGCGTTGCAGACGATTCTGAGAAGAGACGGCTCCCCATTGCAAATCTCCCTCGTCGCGGCGGAATCGCTGAGCGTGGCGACGGCGGACACGGCCTCCATGGTCGTGAATACGGAGGAAATCGACGCGTCCACGGACTTCCGCTTTTTCGTGGGGAACCGGCGCTATGTGAAGGCGTTCGAGCACAATATCGTTGACTCCGTGACGCGGGGCTACACCACGGACAGCGTCGTTTCCAACGGGCAGACCTTTGAGAATGTCGCGACCGTCGTGGAAGGTATCGACTCCGGCATGTCGCTTTCGTGGATGAACCGGAGCGGCGGCGAGCCGATTTGGTTCAGTATCGGCGCGGGTTCCGTCCATGACGCGGAAATCATCACGAGCCG
Organism: uncultured Oscillibacter sp.; assembly: GCA_946183715.1. Lineage (GTDB taxonomy): Bacteria > Bacillota > Clostridia > Oscillospirales > Oscillospiraceae > Oscillibacter. The sequence continues at coordinate 6,451 of CAMHDB010000032.1, read as the reverse complement.
GAGCCGTCGAGAAGTCCATGGAAGGCCTTGCAGGCAGCGCTTGACGCCGGAATCCGCAACATCCAGCTCGTGAGCCCCGGCGAACAGGCGACCGGATTCTATGCGGCGGTCTACACCGACGACAACGGCAGGGTTGTCGCCGAGAGCGACGACCGTTTCCTGCACATCGCGGCGGGAAAGAATATCGTGCTGGACCTGAACGGCCACACGATTGACCGCAACCTGTCCGTGTCCACAGGCGACGGCAACGTCATGAGGGTAGAGGGCGCGCTGACGCTGGAGGACAGCGCCGGGGGCGGTACCGTCCGCGGCGGCAACAACTACGCCTCCGGCGCGGAGGGCGGCGGCGTCCTCGTCGCCGACGGCGGCGAATTTACCCTGACGGGCGGACAGATTGCCGGGAATCAGGGCTACTACGGCGGCGGCGTGGCCGTCGCGGAGGGCGGCACGTTCACCATGAACGGCGGACGGGTTTCCGGCAACAACGCGGCCTACGGCGGCGGCGTGATGAACAACGGCGAGTTTGCCCTGCACAGCGGCGCGGTTGTCGAAAACGAGGCCATAATTGGCGGCGGCGTGTTCAACAACGAGAGCGGCGGCGTGACGATGAACGGCGGCACGGTCTCCGGAAATACGGCCTACGGCGACGGCGGCGGCGTGGCGAACTACAACGCGTTCACGATGAGCGGCGGCGCGATAAGCGGCAACTACGCCACCAACGGCGGCGGCGTGGCCTCCGTCGACATGGGCGATGTCAACGCCTTCGCGCTCAACGGCGGCGCGATTTGCGACAACGAGGCCGAGGATGTCGGCGGCGGCGTCATGCTCTACGGCGGCGAGTTCGCGGTGTCGGGCTCGTTCGACCTCTACGGCAACACGGCAGACGGCGAACAGGGCAACGTGTACCTGTCGGAGGACACGCTGATTACGGTCGCGGGGCCACTGGAACTCTCGGCGCCGATTCGCGTCGCGACGGAGGCCGCGCCCACCGGAAGCGCGCCCGTAGTCCTGACGGACGGCCTTCCCGGCAACGCCGCGACTTCCGACTTTGCCTCCGAAAACCCGGACTACGAAGTACAGCTCAACAGCGCCGGGGAAGCGGTACTCGCGCTCCCGTCGCCCGAACTGCTCACGCCCCCCGCCGCGAACGCGTTGACCTACAACGGCGCGGCGCAGGCGCTCATTACCGCCGGAACCGCCGACAACGGCACATTAGTCTACAAGCTCGGCGACAGCGGCGCGTATTCTGCCGTGCCTCCCACGGCGACGAACGCGGGCCGCTACACCGTCTATTACAAAGTCGCCGGGGAGAACGGCGTCGCGGACACGTCCGAACAAAGTCTCGCGGCCACGATTGCGCCGAAGCCGCTGACGGACGCCATGGTGACGGCGGGCACCGTGTCGACGGTCTACAGCGGCGCCCCGCAGGCGAACAGCGTCACAGTCACGGACGGCGACAGGACGCTCTCCGCCGGGACTGACTACGGCATCTCCGGCGACACCGCCACGAATGCCGGGACTTACACGGCGTCGGTCACGGGCAAGGGTAACTATACCGGGACGGTAGAAAAAACTTGGAGTATCACGCCCGCCGGAATCCGTCCTTCCGTCGCGCTCGACGGCTGGACTTACGGCGACGCCGCCAATACGCCCGTCGTCGGCGGCAACTCCGGCAACGGCGCTGTGCTCATCGGCTACAAGCCCAGAACCGCCGCCGACGAGGCCTATTCCAGCGCGGTACCCGTCAGCGCCGGAGAGTACACCGTGCGCGTGCGCATCGCCGCCACCGGCAACTATGCTGCCGGGGAGGCCAGCGCCAACTTTACGATTGCGAAACGTCCGGCTGCCGTTACGGCGGCGGCGCAGTCTGTCATGGAGGGCGGCGCGATTGACGATTCCGTCACAAGAGCGGCGCTTTCCGGCGCGGTCAGCGGGCACACCCTCGGCGCCGTGACCTTGACTTCTACCTCTACCGACACCCCGACCACAGCGGGCACCGTTACCCCCAGCGACGCCCGAATCGTCAGGAGCGGAACGGACGTTACCGAAAACTATGATATTACCTACGTCGGCGGCACGCTGACAGTAGAAAAGGTGATACGCTCCTACCCCGTGACTTTCTACGCCGACAGCGCCGGGGAGACGGTTTCCCAACAGCACGACGTACTCTCCGGGGAAACCCTCTCGGCCTACGCGGACTTGCGCCTCGAAAACGACGCCCGGCGTACTTTCGCGGGCTGGTCTCTGGAATCGAACGTCACGGAGTACAAGGGCAACGAGGGCAAAATTCTCGATTTCAACGGCTTTACCATGCCGGAGGAGGCTGTCAGTATTTACCCCGTCTGGGTCGAAAACCAGTTGAATGTCCGCCTAGACCTCGGCGCGTATGATGAACAGAATACGCAGTCATGGTATGATAGCAGTCAGTACGACCCCGCGACGCCCGCTTATATGGAGGCCGTCCGGAACCGGAACTTCTGGGAGAGGGCCGGCGCGCTGATTAGCATGGCCCGTATCAACGCCGCCACGCGCCCCGGCTACACCCTCGACGGCTGGTATACGCAGGGCGGCGTGCCTTGGGACGCCTCGTGGAAACTCGACCCCGAATACTGCGACCGTGCCCCCGACGGCACTGTCATTCTGCTGGAGGATACGGAGTACCGCAACTTCTACTACGTCGTGACCCTGACGGCGAAATGGACGCCCGAACCGATTAAGGCGAGTGTGTATTACGACCTCAACGGCGGCACGGGGACTGTCGAAGACGGCGCGGTCTACGTTCCAAACGACAAGATTACGCTTTCGACCGTCGCGCCCGCGCCGCCCGAAGGCAAGCTGTTCTTAGGCTGGCTGGACAGCGCCGGAAACTTGTACCAGCCCGGCGGCGTGTTCACGTATTCCAGTGAAGCGCTGCTCAGCTTGCGCGACGACGAGGAGTGGCTTGTACTCACGGCGCGGTACGAGGACATCCCCGAGCCGATTTACTCCACGATTACCTTTGACACCGAGGGCGGCAGTATGGTTGCGCCCGTCACGCTGGAGCCCGGAGAGACTGTCACCGCCCCGGCGGCCCCCACGCGCACAGGCTATACGTTTGCGGGATGGTCTCCCGCCCTCCCGGCGACCATGCCCGACACCGATATCACGGCGACCGCGCAATGGACGCCCAACCGCTACACGATTACCTTCGACACCGGGCGCGGCAGTGCCGTCACGCCCATGACGCAGGACTTTGACACCCCTATTACGCCCCCCGCGAACCCTGCCCTGACTGGTTATTCCTTCGTGGCATGGAATCCCGTTCTCCCGGCGACCATGCCCGCACAGGATTTGACCGTCAAGGCCGTCTGGGTGTCAATTCGTATACAATCACGTTTGACACGGACGGCGGCAGTGAAGCCGGGGCCGTAATGGACATCTACGGCGCGACGATTACCCCCCGGCGGCCCCGACGAAAGAGGGCTATACGTTCGACGGCTGGAACCGGGAGATTCCGCAGACCATGCCCGCCGAAAATATGACCATCACCGCGCGCTGGAAGCAGAATACGGAAATCTACGTCGTAAAGCAGAATGCGGACGGGACATGGGCCGACGCCGTGTCCGTGAGCCCCGCCGGCGGCGACGCCTACCGGGTACGGGAACTCTACCGCGACGAGCACCTGCACGCGGCGGCCTACAGTCTCGGGGCCTGCGCCGACGGGAACGCCCGGGCGGCGATTGCAAACGGGGAGTTACAGTTCAGCCCTTGTTTCAACTTTTTAAGCGTAAATAGTGCAGTTTTTTACGTAAACAGCTCATTTTCAAAACCGGCTTATTCTCTCATAGTCTCAATTTCAATGGATTTATTGGCTTAGTAAAAATATTGGGTTTTGAAAATGGCGTTTTCCATATAAAAAGCGGTAGTTTTCACCTCGAAAAGTTGTTTTGATAGGCTGAACTGTAACCCCGATACACCGGATACGCCGGACATGCCGGATACGCCCGATACGCCGGACACACCGGATACGCCGGATATACCCGATACGCCGGATACACCGGACACGCCGGATACGCCGGACATACCGGATACACCGGACACGCCCGATACGCCTGACACGCCGGACACACCCGACACGCCGGATACACCGGATACACCGGATACACCGGACACGCCGGATACGCCGGACACGCCCGATACGCCGGATACACCCGATACCCCGGACACACCGGACACACCGGATACGCCGATAGAATTGACGGTAGCGGCCACGGGTTACAGCGGCATCTATGACGCTCAAACGCACGGAATCACGGTCAACGCGCCCGCCGGGGCCACCGTGACGTACAGTGAGACCGAAAACGGGGCGTATCAAGAGAGAAACCCCGCCTACAAAGACGCCGGAGAATACACCGTTTACTACAGAGTAACCGCGGACGGCGCGTTGACCGTCATCGGAAGCGCACTCGTGCAAATCGCCAAGGCCACGCTCCTGCCCGAACTCGAACTCGTAGACCGTCACGATATCAGTCAAACCCTGAACGTCTGGACTTACCTCACGCCGCACGGTATCCCGAAACTGACCGTCTACCGCGAGAACCCCGCCGCGCTGTCCGGACTGCCGGGACGTATCGCTTCCCTGTTCTCCGGCAGAGGCGATATCGTCACGGACTACGGCGTAGCCGAATACCGTTGCCGGGAGGACGGCTACGACTACAGAATCTTCACCGACAGCGAAGTCGAGACTTTGCCCGTGGGCGAGTACACGCTCCGTGTCGACATCCCCGAGAGCCGCAACTATTACGCCGCGTTCGCCGAGGCGTCCTTCCGCGTCACGAAGGCCCCCCATGACGACGTGACAGTCGGCCCGGTTGCCGTCGCGACGGATACGCGTAACCTCACCGCGAATCTGCGCCCGTACTTGGTAGACGGCGCCGCCTGTACGCTCGTCGGGACTTCCGGGAATCTCGTGGCGCCAGACAGCGTGGCGTTTACGGAGGCCGGGAGCGCCTTCCGCTTTGACACCGTCGCCGTGTCCGGAGACGCGGAAAGTACCGTAAGGGTGACGGTTTCCAGCCGCAACTACCAAGACTATGCGATAGCGGTCAATCTGACGGCGGGCGAGGCCTTCACGCTCCGCTTTGACAGCAACGGCGGAAGCGAAATTACCGAAACGCGGACGCTCCGCGCCGGGGAACCCGTCGGGACTCTCCCAGACACCACGCGCACAGGTTACACGTTCGGCGGCTGGTACGGGGCGGAGACGCCCTTCACCGCACAGTCCGCCATGCCGGGCAAGGACACCACGCTTTCCGCCCGCTGGACGCCCAACACCTATACGGTAACGCTCCGCTGCCTGTACGGCGGCATGTCGGAGGCCTACGGCGTCGACTGGACTGCCGCGAAAGGTTCCAACAATGAAACTTGGGTTCGTTCGTTCGGCCCGGACAGCGAGACTTTCACGCTCCCCGAACCGATTCGCAACGGCTACGTGTTCCTCGGCTGGCAGGACGCCAGCGGGAGAACCTTGCTGAGCGTCACAGTCCCGCGGGGCACCGCACAGAATCTCGTCTACGACGCCATATGGAGAATCGGCGACCGGCGCGGAGAAGTGAGCTTTGTCAGCGAGGACACGGACACCAACATTCGCGGCTTCATGGGCATGACGGAGACGGGCCGCGACGCGTCGACATTCATGCGGGCCATCGCCGCCGACGACGAGACGGTTGTCGGCGCGAACCAGACCAAGAACGTCAAAGCGGAATTGGCCGGGGCGACGTTGCGGAATCTCGTGGGCCGTAGCGCATCGGACTTGGGCGAGGCGGAACGCGAACTCCAACAGGAACAGACCGCCATTTACAATTCCGTGCGCGGCGTATACCGGAATGACGAGAGCATCAAAACCGACTACATCGACATTCGGGTAAAGAAGACCGTAACCACGCTGGAAGACGGCAACGCGGAACACACCGAAATTCCTCTGCACGAGACGCCTACCGTAGAAATCCCCCTCCGCTACGACCTCACGGGGCGCTATAACCCGCAGATTGGGCGCTATCACGACGGCGCGGCGCTCCTGTTCCACAGACTGCCGGAGCGCCCCGAGGACTGCGACGGCTTGGACGGCTATTACTACGTCTCCGAATGGGGCAGTAACGCGGTTATCTACATTTACAGTATGTATTTTTCCACCTTCAGCGTGACGACTTCCGCGAGAGAGAACTACCGCGTCAATTTCGAGACCGACGGCGGCACATGGATTGACGACCAGATTCTCCCGAACACCGGCACCCAGCGCGCCGCACAGCCCGAGACCGTCGCCAAATCCGGCTACACGTTCGCCGGCTGGTATACCCTCACGCCAGACGGGACGGAACGCAACTTCGATTTCAACACAGTCATTACGGGCGATACCACGCTCTACGCCCGTTGGACGGCGGGTTCGACGCCCACTCCCACTCCTACGCCGACG
>CAMHDB010000031.1 GCA_946183715.1 uncultured Oscillibacter sp. | reverse complement strand
CTTGACGCCCAAGTAAAGTACGTCAATCAGTCCCGGGGTGATGACTTCCCCGATGGTGACTTTTTCCAGCACGGCGTCGGCGACGCCCATCGACTGCATTTCGGCGAGGAATTGCCCGGTAATCGGCGCGCCGCCGAACAAGTCCCAGTGGATATGTCCGCCCGCGAAGAAGATTTCGTGGTACATGTTCGCGCCGGGGAGGTTCGTCATGAGCATGCCGAAGGCGATAGTCACCATCAGCAGGGGCTCGAACTTCTTGCCGATACCCAGGTACAGCAGGAAGCAGGCGACGATGAGCATGACCAGATTCTTCCAGCCGTCCCCCTGCGTCACGAGAAAGAATCCCGTGTCTTGAACGAAGTTGACAAACGCTTCCATCTTACGCCCTCCGGTCGATGACGCACAGCAGCGTCCCGGACTGCACGGTAGCCCCCTTGGAAGTATTCACGGAGAGAATCTTGCCGTCGCACGGGCTGAGGATTTCGTTTTCCATCTTCATGGCCTCGAGAATCATGAGCACCTCGCCGCGCTTGGCCATGGTGCCGGGGTTGATGTTGATGGAGACGATAGTGCCGGGCATGGGGGCGGTGACGTTCTCGCCGCCGGAGGCGCTGTCGACGGGGGCGGCGGGCGCGGCGGAAACCGGGGCCGACGCCGTGGGCATTGCGCCCGTCATTTCCTCCAGCTCGACTTCGTAGGCGGTGCCGTTGACGTTCACTCTGTACTTTTTCATAACTGACTCCTTCTTTTCTGCTACGGTGGTTACAGCCTTCTCATGGAGAGGATACGGATACCGGTTACGTCGGTATCGAGTTCCTCGGCAATGGCGGCGGAGATAGCGGCGACCATTTCCGGCAGGTTGGGCTCGGTAATGGGGGCCTTGGGCATGACGACGGGCGGGGCAGGGGCCGGGGCGGGCGCGGCGGTACGGGAGAGTACGCGCCCCATGCACATGGTCAGCACAATCAGGCACACAAGGCCGAAAAAGACTGTGCCGAGGCCCATCAGAATGACGAAAATTGCCGGGTAATCCATACGGACGCCTCCTGATTCCGAATTTTCTTCATTTTGCATTATAGCAGGGTTCTTGTCAAATTACAAGGCCGGAATCGGAAAAATTCTACATATTTTTTCGCGCCGTTTGGGCGGAAAAATTGTAGGGACAGCCAACATATCTGTGCTAGGGGCGGAACGCGTACCCGGAACCGAGGCGGCCCGGGTACGCGTTCCGTATCCCGTGTTATTCGTCCTGTTTGCGGAGGTCTACGGCGTCCGGCGCGACGCCCGATTCGCTTTCGGCGTCCACAGTCTCCGGAATGCTTTCCGTGTCCGGTACTTCCGGCGCGGCGTCCGTTTCCGGGGCAGTCGTATCGGCGGGGGCCTCGACTTTCTCGGAAATCATGTGGACTTTCCGCGCGGGAGCCTCGATTTCCTCCGGCTGGGACGGGCGGAAGCCGTCCTGTTTCGTGGAGGCATACGGATTCTCTACGAGCGCCGGGTCGCGGCCCTCGATAATCGCGACCATTTCCGCGCCGGTAATCGTCTCCTTTTCCAGCAGATAGGTCACGACTTTGTCCATGTCGTCGCGGTTCTCGCGGATGGTCTCGACGGCGGTACGGTAGCACTTGTCGAGAATCTGCTTGACGGCCTCGTCCATACGGGCGGCGGTGTCCTGCGCGCAGTCCATGCCGTAGCCGCCGTCAAGGTACTGCGTCCGCCGCGACGCCAGCGCCATCATGCCAAATTCCTCGCTCATGCCGAACATGGCAACCATATTCCGCGCGACGTTCGTCGCCTCCTGAATGTCCTGCGACGCCCCGTTCGTCATGGTGTTCATGACGACTTCCTCCGCCGCGCGGCCCCCCATCGACACCGTGATTTTCGCCATGAGTTCCTCGCGGGTGCGTAACTCCGTCTTGTCCTCCTCGGGCATGAGGAGCGTATAGCCCAAACTGCCCTGCGTGTGCGGTACAATCGTGATTTTCTGCACGGGTTCCGTATTCTTCTGGCGGTACGCGACCATAGCGTGCCCGACTTCGTGGTAGGCCACGAGCTTCTTTTCAAACTCGGTCAGTACGCTGCCCTTCTTTTCGGTTCCGGCGATAACAAGCTCAAAGGCGGCTAACAAGTCCTCCTGCGTGACAAGTTTCCGCCCCTTACGGACGGCCCGTAGCGCGGCCTCGTTGACAAGGTTCGCCAAATCCGCGCCGACTGTCCCGGCGGTCGCCAGCGCGACTTTCTTCAAGTCCACGTCCTCCGCGAGTTTGATGTTGCGCGTGTGGACTTCCAGTGTCGCGATACGCCCGGCGAGGTTCGGACGGTCGATGGTAATCCGGCGGTCAAAGCGCCCGGGGCGTAACAGGGCTTGGTCGAGGACTTCCGGCCTGTTTGTGGCGGCGAGTAGAATTACGCCTTTCGTGGGGTCGAATCCGTCCATTTCCGCGAGGAGCTGGTTTAGGGTCTGTTCGCGTTCGTCGTTGCCGCCCATGCGGTTGTCGCGAGACTTGCCGATGGTGTCAATCTCGTCGATGAACACGATACAGGGCGCGACTTTGCTTGCCTCCTTGAACAAATCGCGCACACGGCTTGCGCCGACGCCCACGAACATTTCGACGAAATCGGAGCCGGAAATCGAGAAGAACGGCACGCCGGCCTCGCCGGCGACGGCTTTTGCAAGCAAAGTTTTCCCGGTGCCCGGAGGCCCGACGAGGAGCGCGCCCTTGGGGAGTTTCGCGCCGATTTCGGTATACTTGCCCGGATTGTGCAGGAAGTCGATGATTTCGGTCACGGATTCCTTGGCCTCGTCCTGTCCGGCGACATCGCGGAACGTCACGCCCGTGGAGCGCTCCATGTAGACTTTCGCGTTGGACTTGCCCACGCCGCCAATGCCGCCGATTCCCCCGAAGCCGCCCCGCGACGCCATCCAGTTCATGAACAGCGACATACTCAGCAGTACCACGATGAACGGGAGAAGGTTGATGAAGAATATCAAAACGGGGCTCATGGGCGGCTGGTAGTCCTCGTTGATTCGGATATCGCCGCCGCACCCCCGCAAAAACGCGACGGTCGCGTCGTTGCTCTCGACCTGTACGGTGAACAGTCTCAAACTTGCGTGCAGTTCGTGCCCGTTCGGCCCGGTAAAGGCGTAACTGGGGTTGCCGTCCTCGTCGGTCTCCTTGGTGTAGGCGGTCTCGTCGCTCTGGTACACGTAGCCGTCGACGGGGACAATCAACAGAATATCTTCCTCGTTGTCGAAGTCGACCGACTGCACGTCCCCGGCCTCGGCCATGCGCAGGAAGTCGCTGTACTCGACCTCCAGCGACGAGGCCCGCCGCGAGGAGTTGGTCATATAGGACGTGCCGTAGTTGAACAGCACCGAAATGACGACCGCAATCATGACGAGCTGGGCTACGCTCCTGTAATTCTGATTCTTATTGTTATTATTGTTTCCGGGGCCTCCGCCTCCCCGGCTGTTCCGGTTGTCCATGCGATGTCTCCTTTCCAAAAGGTGGTGAATCGGGGAGAGTATAGCACAATTCGGGCGCGCTGACAAGCGGCGCTTTCCGGATTTCATGAAGTTTCTGTAAATTCCGCTTTTCTATGTTTGCCAGATGTGGTATAGTAGTGTATAATAGCGCGTCGAAGCCGTGGACACGGCACAAAAAAGGTATGGTGAGGGTAGCATGGACGAACGAAGGAAAGTCCCGTCCGCGCCGGACGGGTTGATGGAGGGGCGGAACGCGGTCACGGAGGCCCTGCGGGCGGGGGTGCCCGTCGATAAGGTGTGGCTGCTGCGCGGGGAGGACAGCGGGCCGTTACGGCGTATCGCGGCGCTCGCGAAAGGGGCGGGGGCCGTCGTCGTGGAGGCCGACCGCCGCAAACTCGACGCCATGAGCGTCACGGGGGCCCATCAGGGGGTCATCGCCCTGACGGCGGCGGCGAAGTACGCGGAGGTCTCCGATTTGCTGCAGTTGGCGGAGGAGCGCGGGGAAAAGCCGCTTCTGGTGGTATGCGACGAAATCTCCGACCCGCACAATTTGGGGGCGATTATCCGGAGCGCGGAATGCGCCGGGGCGCACGGGGTGATTATCCCGAAGCGCCGGAGCGCGGGCGTGACGGCAGTCGTGGCGAAGGCGTCGGCGGGGGCGGTGTCGCGTTTGCCGGTTGCGCGGGTGCCGAATATCCCGGCGCTGTTGAAGGACTTGAAAAAGCGGGGGCTGTGGATTTACGGCGCGGACGCGTCGGGGGCGGCGACGCTGTACGAGACCGACTGGACGGGCCCGGCGGCGCTGGTAATCGGCAGTGAAGGCGCGGGCATGACGCGTCTGGCGGCGGAACAGTGCGATTTTCTGGTCAGGATTCCCATGAAGGGGCATATCAATTCTCTGAACGCGTCGGCGGCGTGCGCCGTACTGCTCTACGAGGCATTGCGACAGCGCGACGGCGCGTCGAAAGGGGAGGCATGATGTCAGTCAAGAGTAAGCGCAGGGCGCACAGGCGCGAACAGGAGAAGGCCGCGAAAACGGGCCGTAAGCCGAAGCAGACGGAGGAAGATTACAGCCTCAACGCGATACTGGCGGATTTCCGGGCCAACAAGGAACTCGAACAGGCGGCGGAAGGGATACGGCCCGTAAAAGACGCCGACATGGATTTCGAGGGCATTCCGGCCCCGGGGGAAGTCGTCGAACAGCGCGAGCCGGAAGAAGTGACAGAGGAAGTACCGCCGGAGGAGGAATACGAAATCCCGGCGCGTCTGTCGTACCTGTTCGCGGCGGACGATAACGCGAAAGCCACGCCGGAGGCGTTCGGCACGGGGACGGCGGCGGAAATCACGGGAGCCACGCCGGAAACGTTCGACGCGGGGACGGTGGAAGTCACGGAGGCCACGCCGGAGACACTCCCGGGGTACTCGTCGGAGACGTTCGACACGGGGAAAGAGGCCGAACGCCTCTTTGCGGCGGAAGTCACGGAAACGCCGCTTGATACGTCTACGGAAGCCCCGCCGGAGGCCTTCCCGGAGTACGTATCCGAAACATTCGACATGGGCGCGGAGGCGGAACGCCTCTTCGCGGCGGAATCCCAGCCCGATACATCGTCGCCCGCGGAACCGGAAATTGTAGCCGATATGACAGCGGCGGCGGAAACCGTACTCGATACGACGCCGGAAGCCATAGCCGAGGCAACGACCACGGCGGAGACAATAGCAGAGAACGTATCCGAGACAGTCACGCCGGAAACCGTAGTCGGGGCAGCGGGGGCGGAGACTGTAACCGAAATGAGCACGCCGGAAGTCGTAGCCGATACGACGGCGGAGACCGTAGCCGCGCCGACAGCGCGTGTACGGCACGAGAGGCCGCCGACGTTCTGGCAACGCCTGTTCGGGCGCGGGAAGTCCCGGAGGGAGGCCCGAGAGACCGAACAGGATACCGAACCCCGTTCTGTATCGCTGGAGGAAGTCGTAGGAAACACCGTCGACGCGGTCAAGGCCGACGCCGTTCTGGAAGGACGCGGCGCGCGGCGTTCGCTGTTCTCGCGGCGGCGTCTGGAGGACACCGGCGACGAACTCCCCGAGCCCGTACACCCCGAAATCGTCGGCCCCGAGCCCGATTTGAAAACCGCCGCCGAGGAGGCGCGCCGGGAGTACGTCAAGCGCGTGGAGGGATTGCTGCCCGCGCTTGTCCCCGCATTTCTGCCCCTGCTGGTACTGGTTCTGGAAACCATCGGCGTGCGCTTCCCGTTCCTGACGGGGAATATGATTCTCCGCCCGCTTTTGCTGTTCGGCTGTCTGTGCGCGGCGCTGTGGCTGTGCCGGAGCGTCTTCACGGACAACCGCTGTACGGGTACGTTCCTTTGCGGGGTGTCGGCGGTGGCCGCGGCGCTGGACTGCCTGACCATGCCCTTCCTGCACGGGCGGAGTTTGGCCGAGCCCTACGGCGCTGTGGCGTGTCTGGCCCTGCTGGCCGCGAAACTCGGTTCCAGTCTGGAGAGCCACGGCACCTACGACACCTTCCACACGGCGGGCCTCGACCGGAACCCGCCGTATCTGGTCACGAACACCATCCGGGGGACGTGCAAACAGCGCGGCGCCGTCACGGGGTTCTATACCTCCACGCTGGCGCAGAACTTCTCCACCCGCTGGCAGACGATTTCCCTTCCGGTGACGCTGGCGGCAAGTCTGGTCTTCGCGGCGCTGAGCTCCATCGGACAGGAGCGCGGCGGCGACTTCCTCCTCAACTGGTCCGCGATTCTCGCGGCGGGCGCGACGCTCGTACTCCCCTTCTGCTGGGGCCTCCCGTGGGCGCGGCTGGCGGCACGGCTGAAAAAGTCGGGCTGTGCGATTGCCGGATGGCGCGGGGCCGAGCAGATGTCGCGCAAGAAGAAGATGATTGTCACGGACAGCGACCTGTTCCCGCCGGGGGCCGTGCGCTTGGAGGACGTGCGGCTCTACGAGGAGGAAATGCAAACCGTGGTTTCGATTACGGCGAGCATGATTCGGGCGTCCGGCTGCGGGCTGGAACGAGTTTTCGACGATTTACTCAAGAGCGAGGGCGGGGAGTACCTGTCAATCCGCGACTTCCATTTCTACGAGGACGGCGGATTCTCCGGGGATATCGGGGAGGACAAAATTCTGCTGGGTACTTCGTCCTTCCTGCGCAAGATGTCGGTACGCTTCCCGGGCGACTTCTACTTCCCGATGGGGCTTTACCTGTCGGTCAACGGCGAACTCGCCGCGACCTTCGCGCTGAAATACGAGGCCATGGAGAACGTCGACTTCGCGCTCCGTACTATGCGGCGCAACCATGTGACGGCGATTCTCGCCGCGCGAGACCCGAATCTGACCCCGAAACTGTTACAGCGCGTCTTCCGGCGCAAAATCGACGTGGACTACCCCGGACTGAACAACCGTATCGCGTTGAGCGCGGCGCGGGCCAATCAGGAAATCCCGCGCGGGCTGTTGTTCCGGGAGGGCCTCCCGCCCTACGCCGAAATCATGACGGGCAGTCTGCGCCTGTGCGCCGGGGTGCGGCGTTCGACACGGCTGGCGCTCTTCGGCAGTATCGTCGGGACGCTGCTGGCCTTCTATCTGGTCTATCAGGCGAAATACTATCTCCTCTCCCCGCTGAACTTACTGCTCTTCCTGATTCTCTGGACTGTCCCGACCGTCCTGCTGATGGACTTGTCCTGACAAAAACTTTTCCCGCGTGTACTCCGGTTTTGAAAATTCGTTCAGTCAGAAACCGCGTAACAGACGGCCTTACAGGATGTTCGCACAGAATCCCGTACAGACTTCGTTCTATACGGGATTCTGTCTTTCATTCTACTCAAAAGTATGGTATGATACGCTTCACGCCGTCCGTGCGGCGGCGAAAACCGGAAGGAGACATTTTATGACTAGCGCGCAATTTCTCATTATCTCGACTATTGTACTCTACCTCATGAGCATGGTCTTCATCGGCGTATGGTTCAGCCAGCGCGGGAGCGGCGACAACGCGCACGAGTTCTACTTGGGCGGGCGGAGACTCGGCCCCATTGTCACGGCCATGAGCGCGGAGGCCTCGGACATGAGCAGTTACCTGCTGATGGGCCTGCCGGGGCTGGCGTACCTGTGCGGAATCGCGGAAGTCGGCTGGACGGCCATAGGCCTCGCCGTCGGGACGTACATCAACTGGTTAGTCGTGGCGCGGCGAATCCGGCGCTACTCGTCCAGACTGGGCGCAATCACGTTGCCGGAGTTCTTTTCGCGCCGCTACGGCGACACGAAAAACGTCCTGTCCTGTATCGCGGCCCTCGTGATTCTCGTTTTCTTCGTCCCCTACACCGCCTCCGGCTTCAAGGCCGTCGGGACGCTCTTCAACAGCCTCTTCGGCGTCGAATACCACCTCGCGATGGTCGTCGGCGCGGTCATCATTATCGCCTATACGGTGCTCGGCGGCTTTCTGGCCGTCTCCACGACGGACTTGATTCAAAGTATCTTCATGACAATCGCGCTCGTCGTGGTGGTGTTCTTCGGCGTGGCGCAGGCGGGCGGCATGGGCGCCGTCATGGAGAACGCCCGCGCGCTGCCCGGGTACCTCAATCTCGCGCAGGGCTACGACCCCGCCACGGGCACGGCGTCCTCCTTCGGCGGACTGAGTATCGTTTCCACGCTGGCGTGGGGCCTCGGCTACTTCGGAATGCCGCATATCCTGCTCCGCTTCATGGCAATCGAGGACGAGGAAAAGCTGTCGGTGTCGCGGCGAATCGCGTCGGTGTGGGTGGTGCTGTCGATGGGAATCGCGGTGCTGATTGGAATCATCGGCTACAGCGTCTCCGTCGCCGGGCGCATTCCCATGTTGACGACTTCCTCGGATTCGGAGACAGTCATTGTCAAGCTGGCCGACCTCATGAGCCGCCACAGCATATCGCTGGCGGTCATGGCGGGCGTGATTCTGGCGGGCATTCTCGCCGCGACGATGTCAACGGCGGATTCGCAGTTACTGGCCGCCGCGTCGAGCGTGTCGCAGGATTTGATGAGCGACTTCTTCGGCGTCAAACTCAGCGCGGCGGCGTCGATGGTCGTCGCGCGCGCGACGGTGATTTGTATTGCCATCGTGGGCGTATTTCTGGCGTGGGACCCCAACAGTTCCGTCTTCCGTGTGGTCTCGTTCGCGTGGGCCGGATTCGGCGCGGCGTTCGGGCCTACGGTACTCCTCGCGCTGTTCTGGCGGCGCTCGAATAAGTGGGGCGCGCTGGCGGGCATGCTCGTCGGCGGCGGGATGGTCTTCGTGTGGAAGTTCCTGATTGCGCCCATGGGCGGCGCGCTGGCGATTTACGAACTCCTCCCGGCGTTCGTACTGGCGGCGGTGGCGATAGTCGCCGTCAGCCTCGCC
This sequence comes from uncultured Oscillibacter sp., assembly GCA_946183715.1. Taxonomy (GTDB): domain Bacteria; phylum Bacillota; class Clostridia; order Oscillospirales; family Oscillospiraceae; genus Oscillibacter. The sequence continues at coordinate 2,493 of CAMHDB010000031.1, read as the reverse complement.
ACGGCGGAGCCGGAAGACGCCGTAACCAAAACCTTCGACGAGGTTCGTATCTGAAAGCAACGCGGACGCCGGAAAGCGTCCGCGTGTTGCGTACATTACAAAGAGGGACGGCGGCTGTCCTGCCGACAGTCCAGAACCGCGTCGAGATAGACGTTACGCTCTTCCACCATAAACACCGCTTTGTGCCATTTGCAAAACAGGGCTTTGCGGTACAGTCCCGCCGGAAGATTTTCGTCCGCTTCGACAGGGAACTGATACGGATTTTCGCCCAATTCGCGTAATACGGCCCTGAAACCGTCCGCAAGGCGTAGGGCGGCGGGCCTGCTGACTTTGGCGAGAAAACGGGCGTGGCGAATCAGCATTTTGTCGGCGCGTTCCGCCACGATTACATTATAATTCGCCATTTCCGCCCTCTTCGTCAATCGCTTTGAGCATATCGGACAGCACGTCCCAGCCGTCGCGCCCCCGGTAGCCGTCGAGACGCGCTGTCCGCGCTTCCAGCAAGTCGGCGTACAGCGCGTTGGAGGAATCCAGCGACAGCGACAGCGGTACGGCGCGTTCCCGGACAATCTGTTTCAGGAACATGTTAAAAGCCCCCGTCATGGTCATTCCGAGTTCCGACAGAATTTCCTCCGCCTGCGCTTTCACGTCGGAATCCACACGGACACTTAAATTCGCGTTTCCCGGCATTTTCTCACTCCCTTTCCACGGCTATTGTACTACGTTGCATATGCGTTGTCAAGGCAAAAACAGGGCACAAGCGTTAAAAAAATGTAGACATGGCGCGGAAACTGTGGTATACTGTCAAGGTAATGTGTCATGGAAAGGGGGCGGCGGTCTTGGCGGAGGGCAAAGACGTTTTCATCAGCTATCACAGAGCCACTATGGCGGAAACGCTTCGCCGGATTGCCGACGAACTGAAAAACAGGGGAATTTCCTTTTGGTATGACACGGAAAGCCCAAAGCCGGGACATTTTACCGAAACGATTGAAGAGGAAATAAAGGCTTGTGAAGTTTTCCTTTTCATCTGGGATGACGGCGCAAACAACTCGACTTGGTGCCGTGACGAGGTGCTTTCGGCGTTAGCACACAAGAAACACATATTTCTGTTTCGTGTGGGACAGTTTAAGACGGAAAACGCTGAATTGAATTTTCGCTTGCGCGCTTTTCAACGTTCCGATGTGGATAACCCGCCTGACCAGGAGCGTATACAAAATCTTGCGGAGACAATCGTCGATACATTGCGCGGCAGTCGTCCGACGTGGGCTATGGTATACCAGCGGGAACAACAGCTCAAACAACTGGAATCTCGTTTAGGGCAGGAACAGGCGTCCGCGAGAAAATCAACGGAGGCAAAAGACCGGCAGATAGCGGAACTGGAACGGAAATTGCAACAGGCGGGTGCTCAGATTCAAACTGTCAAAGACAGGTTGGCTCAAAGACAAGCGCACATGCAGACCCTACAGGAACAGGCGCAACAATTGGCGAATGAACTGGCACAGGAACCAGACTTGATAGAAGAGCTGGAATCAGAATGGGAGCAGGAACAGAAACTGCAGGATAAACAATCTGACGTAAAGTCTTTAGCGGTATTGTTTATCATATTCTATATACTTGCTCTCATGCTCGTTGGCATTCTGCTGTTTCAAGGGAGAACGGTATTTAGACGCTCACTATTTAATTCGCATATGATATCCGATGCTCCATCTAATGACGGAACAGTCACTTCGCATCCTGCATCCGAAAATCGAGTCTCTGGAGATTTTGGAATGCCTGATGATGGCAAAGGAGATGAACCCGAGCCTGAGCCAATACCTAAAACAGTACCCCGACAACTTGAACCCGCGAATGTATGGGACAGTTCCCCATGATTTAGCACTGCCGCCGCTCCCGGATTCCGGGGAACGGCGGCTTTTGTCACGCGCGGGCCTTTTCGTACTTGTCAAGAAACGAGACCAGCGCCTCTACGCCCTCTTTGGGCATGGCGTTGAAAATTGAGGCCCGCAGTCCGCCCACGCTCTTGTGTCCTTTCAGATTTTCCAGTCCGGCGGCCTTCGCCGCCGCGACAACTTCGGCGTCCTGTGCGGGCGAGGGCGTCACGAACGGGACATTCATTAAGGAACGGTCGGCCTTCGCCGCCGTGCCCCGGAAAAAGTGACTGCTGTCCAGAAAATCGTACAGAATCGCGGCCTTTTCGCGGTTGCGGCGCTCCATTTCCTCCAGCCCGCCGAGTTCCAGCAGGTACCGGAACACCTTCCCGCAACAGTACAGCGACCAGCAGTTCGGCGTGTTGTACATGGAATCGTTTCCGGCGTGCGTGCTGTAGCGCAGGTATACCGGGACTTTCGGGTCCAAGTCGTCGCGGATGAGGTCGCTACGGACGATTACAATCGTCATTCCGGCGGGGCCGACGTTCTTCTGTACGCCCGCGAAAATCAGCCCGTAGCGCGACACGTCGCACGGGCGCGACAGGAACATCGACGACTGGTCGGA
>CAMHDB010000030.1 GCA_946183715.1 uncultured Oscillibacter sp. | reverse complement strand
GTTTCGGCCTCGTGGGCGGTCTCCACGGCGGGCGTCGCGGAGGCGAGTAACAGCGTGGCGCGGTTGCGCGCGCACAGATATTTCGCGACATCCCTTGTACGGTAGCGCGGGACGTTCTGGGAATCGTAACTAGCTTCCTGTTCCTCGTCCATGACAATCAAAGCGGGGTTGCGCAGGGGCGCGAATACGGCGGAACGCGTGCCGAGTACGACCCGCGCCGCGCCCGTCCGGACACGCTTCCACTGTTCGTGACGCTCCGAGAGCTTGAGGCCGCTGTGCAACAGCGCGACTTCCTCCCCGAAACACGCCCGGAATTTGCCCATGACTTGCGGCGTCAGGATGATTTCCGGTACTAATACCATCGCCGTGCGGCCCATGTCCAGCGCCTTTTGCACCAGTCGGAGGTAGACTTGCGTCTTTCCGCTCCCGGTGACGCCCTGCAACAGTACGACGTTCGGGGCGTCGGCGTCCATGAGGCCCGCGATTTTGTCGAAGGCGGCCTGTTGTTCGTCGTTGAGCGTCAGCGACGGCGGCGGGGCGTCGGGGATTTCGGGCGGCGGCGGCTCCGTGTCGTAGAAGGCCAGCGTCCCGGCCTTCTCCATCTCCTTCAGGATACGCGAACTCGCGCCCGTAAAGTAGCAGACCTCCGACACCGACAGCCGCCCCGACGCGGCCAGCAGTCTCGTGACCTCGTAGCGAATCGGGGCGCGGCGGCGCGACTGTTCCGCGACGGCCAGCGCGTCCACGGCGGGGAGAGCGAGTTCTACAGCGCGCGCGTTCCAGTCGGTACGCCGGGGGGTATCGGACGGCGCGCGGCGCCTGATGTCGGCCTCGTGCCGCACGGCTCCGGCGTCCTCCATAGCGCGCAGGATTTGGCGGGGCTTGTCGCAGACTTCGCGCAGGGTGTCGATGTCGGCGCGGCCCTCATTGGCGAGCATGGCGTCGAGAATCTCCGCGCCGTGCCTCCACGAGCGTATATCGTCCTCCGACTGCTCCCATTGTTCGGTCAAAGACCAAAATTCCCGTATCTGGTACCACAGATTCACGGGCAGAATGGCGTGAATGGCGTCGTAGAGCGTGCAGAAGTAGCGCTGTCTCATCCAGCGGGCGAGGGAGAGCTGTCCGGGGTCGAGTACGGGCGCGGCGTCGAGCGTGCCCAGAATCGCCTTGAGGCCCGCGACTTTCGCCCCGCGCCCCACGGAAAGCGTCATGCCCTCGCAGATACGGTTCCCCCGCCCGAACGGAATCGACACCCGCACGCCCGGGACGACTTCCCCGGCGAACTCCGCCGGAATCAGGTAATCATACGGAATGTCGATATCGTACCGGGCGGCGCTGACCGCTACTTTCGCAATCTCCACAAGTTCCAAATCCACGCCCCCCGCGTTATTCTTCGTCGGTATCGTCTTCGGTATCCGGTGCCGCGTCGGCGGCTTCCTGTGCCTGTTCGGGGTCTTCGAGAATCCCGTCGGCGACTTCGTTGATGGCCATTGTTACGGGCTTCTCGTCGAGAATCTGGTGCGCCTCCTCGTAGGCCTCGGCAATCTGCCGGGCGCGCCGCGCCACGACATTGACGAGCATGTAGCGGTTATGAATCTGGGCGCTGAGTTCGCCCATCGCGGGGTAGAGCATCATAAAAAATACACTTCCATTTCCGCCGTGATACGGCTGTTTTACGCGTCGGCGAGCAGGGGCAGGAAATCTTTCGGCTTGCAGTGCTCCGCCGTCATGATGGCGTCGAGTTCGCGCACGGCCTCTTGCAGGGTGTCGTTGACGACGAAATAATCGTAGGTGCCGGCGTTGCGTACTTCCACTTTTGCGCGGGTAAGGCGTTTCTGTATGTCCTCGGGGGTATTGGTTCCGCGCGCGGTCAGACGGCGTTCGAGTTCGGCCCAGCTCGGCGGCCCGATGAAAATACTCACGGCCTCCGGGGAGCGTTTTTCGACCTGCGCGGCCCCCTGTATTTCGATGTCCAAGATAATATCCTGTCCGGCGTCGAGGGCGGCTTCCACGAATTTTTTGGGCGTCCCGTAGAAGTGCCCGACGTACTCGGCGTACTCCAAAAACTCGTCCCGGGCAATCCCGTCGCGGAAGGTCTCCTCGGCGACGAAATGGTAGTCCACGCCGTCAATTTCGCCCTCGCGGGCGGGGCGCGTCGTGGCCGACACCGAAAAGCGCGCGTTCTCCCGCTGTTCCAGAAGCGCCCTCAGGACGGTACTTTTCCCCACGCCGGACGGCCCGGAGACGATGAACAAACGGCCCTTTTTCATGCAATCCGCTCCTTTCGCTTTCGATTGAGTTCTTTCACGGCGCGGGATGTCACGCGGTGTCCGGTTCCGGTTCGGCGAAGCGTTCCGGGGGGAGTGCCGACAGGACGACGTGTCCGCTGTCCATGACGAACACGGACGCGGTTTTCCTGCCGAATGTGGCGTCGATGAGCGCGCCGCGCTCGCGGCTCTCCTGTACGACGCGCTTCATGGGCGCGGAATCCGGCCCGACGACAGCTATCACGCGTTCCCGCGTGACGTAACTGCCGAATCCGATATTGTAAAGCGTCATGACTTCACCCCGCGTCACTCGATATTCTGCGTCTGCTCGCGGATTTTCTCAATCTCGGCTTTCAGCTCCACGACTACGCGCGCGATAGCCGTATCGACGCACTTTGACCCGATGGTGTTCGCCTCCCGGTTGAGCTCCTGTATCAAGAAATCCATACGGCGGCCCTGCGGGGTGTCGGCGGCGAGCATTTCGCGCAACTGCGAAACGTGACTGCGAAGGCGCACTGTCTCCTCGTCAACGGCCACTTTGTCCGCGTACAGCGCCGCCTCCATGAGTATCCGCTGTTCGTCAATCGTGGAATCTTCTAAGACCTCTTTCATGCGTCGGTACAACTTTTCCCGGTACTCCCGTACCGTCTCCGGGGAGCGCGCCTCGACCTGCGCCGTGAGGCGTTCGACGGTGTCCAGCCGCGCGCCGATGTCCCCGGCGAGTTTCGCGCCCTCCGCCGCCCGCATGCTCTGGAACGCCTCCAGCGCCTCTTCCAGTACCGCGCACAAGTCCGCCGTGACCGCCGCGAAATCGGCCTCCTCTTTCGTGACCGTCAGCGCGTCCGGGAAGCGCGTCAGCAACTGCCCGGTTAAATCGGTTCCGGCAATCTCGGAGAGTTCCTGTAAAGCCGCGACGTACCGCTCGGCGAGTTCGCGGTTTACGCGGGCCTTTACGGTGTCCGCCGCCGACGCGTCGACGCTCACAAATACGTCGACTTTTCCACGCGACACGCTCCGCTGTACCGTCTTTTTCAGCGCGTCCTCCGCGAACAGGTACAGGTGCGGCATTTTCACGGTGCAGTCGAGGTAGCGGTTGTTGACGGCGCGGAGTTCGACGGTGATTTCCCGCCCGTCGCGGACTTGTCCGGCGCGTCCGTATCCGGTCATGCTCCGAATCATGGTAACACTTCCTTTGAAATCAGTAACAGCAGATGAACGGGCACACACAGCCCGGGTTCAGGCAGGCATTCGCGCACATACTCGCGCAACATAAATCCGTACCGAAGGAGCCGTAGGGCGAGTATGTACGCGCGGGGCCGTGCTCCATGTAGTGCAGGGCCTGCCGGTATTCCGTGTTGCCGGGGTCCATCTGACAGGCGCGGCGGTAGTCGCTCTTGGCGTCGTCCATCCATCCGCGCTGGTAGCGGACGACGCCGCGCAGGAAGTGCCACTCGGCGTTGTGGTCGGGATAGCGGTTGAGGAGCGCTTCGGCCTCGGTGAGGTTCCCGGCCTGTATGTGGCGGCGAATCTGCTGCAACGTGGGGGAGGAATCGTAGTAGGTGGTACCGCCGCCGGGGGAGGCGGCGCGGCTGTTGGGGGCGTATCCGTTGGCGCGGCTCTTGGTGATTTCCTCGTAGGCGGCGTTGATTTCCTTCATTTTCTCTTCGGCGAGGTCGGCCAGCGGGTTATTCTGGTAGTTGTCGGGGTGATATTTCCGGGCGAGTTCCCGGTAAGCCTTTTTGATTTCGTCGTCTGAGGCGCTTTCCGGGACGCCCAGAACCTGATACGGGTCTTTCATCAATGCACCTCACTTTCGCGGTTTGTGATATGTGCCGTCGAGCACGGCGCGGCCAATCTGGAAGAGGCCGGCGTAGAAGATGCGTTCCAGAAGCGGACGCCACGGGCCGAAATCCCAGAGCTCAAACGCGGCGGCCATGTGGTGTACGGAGTGGTCGAGGGTGACAGTAAAATCGCGTCGGGCGTCGGGCGTCCAGAGGCCGTCGGGGAGGCGATAGCGCAGGGCAACGGGGTTGTAGTCGCCGGAGAGGGCGTCGCGGCGGAGGTCGTCGGCGGCGACGACGAGGTACACCCAGCGCCCCAAATGGTAGAAAATCTGTTCCAGTACGCGCCGCCGCGCGGGGGGTTCGACATCGCGGGCGGCGTCTCGGAGGAGCACGGCGAACGCGTCGGCGGGGGCGTCGATGGACTTGCACCGCGCGCGTTCCAGACGGCGCAGAATGTTGAGCTGAGCCTGTACGTGTCGGTCGAAGTCCGGGCGGGCGTCGGCGGCGCGGCGGTAGGCGTCGCGGAGGGCGCCCGACGCCGCCCGGAACGGCACACGCTTTACGCCGCTGTGGTCGTCGACGTGGTCGCGGAGCTGCCAGTAGGCGAGAATCAGGCTTTCGTCGGCGGCGAGTTCCATGGCGCCGGACGGGGCCATACAGGGCCGGGCGCGGAGCGGGTGTACGGCACAGCGGCGCGTGTCCGTGGGGCCGTCGCCGTCCGAAAGCAGGATTGCCAGCAGGGTAAAGTCGTAGTTGAGCACCCAGCGGGCCGCGGCGCCGCGCCGGGAGAGCGTGTGGCAGAGGCCGCAGTAGGCGCGGCGGAAACGTTCGGTCTCCGCGTCGGGGAGGCCGTCGAGAGGGGGCCGCACGTAGCCGAACATATCAGAAGCGGCGCACGATGGTGAGGGACGGCCCCCCGGCGGCGCGGAGGCGTCGGTCGTAGAGGACGGCGGGGACGAACCCCAGCGCGAACCCGCACAGCGCCAGCGCGTACTGTACGGCGACGCTCCGCGTCAGCGCCACGCCCGCGACGTAGCCCGTCAGGAACAGCACGACGGGGAGCAGGTAGACGACGGCTATCATACGGAGCATATTCTTGGTGTCGCTCCGCACGACGACCTGTTGACCGGGTTCCGCGCCGATGGGGTTGAGCGCCCGGGCGCGCACGGCCATTCCGGTGACGCCGCACCCGGCGCACTCCGCGCAGTCGTGCCCGCAGGCCGACTTCCGCGGTACCGAAATCTCCGCGTGTGTGGCGTCCAGCACGCGCTCTACGGTGGCAATTTGTGTCATTTGTTCTCTCCTGTCCGTCAGGTTCCGGAGGAATCCAGAATCTGCACTTGCAACTGGTACGTGCCCAGCACGCCGACTTTCCGGAAACCGGGTATCGTAAATTCCGCCGGAACGGAGTAGCTTCCGCTCGCGGAGGAGAAGTCGTCGAGGTTGGGCGTCACTTGAATGTCGTCGCCCGTCACGGCCTGTACGGACTGCGCGGGGCCGTAAATCTGCACGTCCAAGCTCTCCGTCTCAAAGACGACGGATTTCCCGGCGGGCAAACCGGCGTCGGGGTGGAAATTCGTCGTCGTGACGGTTCGCGTGGTCATGTCCTTGAACGCGATTTCCAGTGTCGCGGTCGAAACCCCGCTCCGGTTCGTACAGCCTTCGGGCACAATGACCGCGTAGGTGTGGAACGTCCTCGACCCGGAGCCGACGAGGCTGAGCAGGTTCATTTCGCCGAGGTTGATTTCATCCACGCCATTGAGCGCCGAGGCCTCCCCGGACACCGTGACAGTCTCCGGGCGTATCAGGTAGCTGACATCGCTCTCGCTGATTTTCCCCTCGCTGACAAGCGTAATCGTCAAGGGCAGTTGCTTCGTCATGTAGATGGGGAGCGTCGCCGTAATCTGCTTCGTTTTGAGGTAGAACTGCTCCATGTCGAGGGGTTCGTCGGAGTCGTTGTAGAGCTGGCAGTTCAGCGACTGCGTAACGGATTCCATCGCGGCGTCGCCGAGAATCAGCGACACTTTCGCGTAGGCAATCTCGTTGAGGGCGTCTTCCTGCCCCTGTACGTCAATGACCGACTGCGAGAGCTGGATTTCCCCCGCCGAACAGCCTTCGGCTACATTCCCGTTAAGCTCACAGCGCACGTCAACCTCTTTGTGGCTCATCTCCCCGATATTCACCGTGGCGCTCTCCACGCTGTTCCGGGAGACCGTCACCGTGAGTTTCGCGTACTTCTGGTTCGCCGAGAGCGTCGCGCGGCCCTGTTCGTTGAGGTACGCCCGGTTGTAGCGCAGTGTCTGCGTCCCGGTGGCCGTGATTCCCGTCAGGTCTACGGTCAGGCGCACGGCGTCGCGGTCGAGCTGTACGACCAGCAGGCGCGGGCCCTCAAACGTCAGGTCTACGCTCTCCGTAGTCCCGTCGCTGAGCAGCATCAGGCCCCGGTCGGCGAGCTGTTCCTTGCCGAGATACTCGATGGGTATCTCCCTGATTTCCATTTTAGCCTGATAGGCGCTCCCATTATTCCCGTACTCGTCCACAAAAAACCAGATTCCCAGCGCGAGTACGACGGCAATCAGCAGGTAAAGGCCCCGGCTGTCTTTCGGCGTATTGTCATTCATGCGGTGTCTCCTCCTTGCGCTTCAGGAACGAAAAGAGCGGGAAACGTTGCTTCTGTGTTTCGGTGTCCTCCGGCTTTAGCAGTTCGTTCCGGAGAAGGTTTTCGAGCGTTTCGGCCTTCAGGTGACGCTTCAGCATGCCGCCGTTGGCAACCGAGATTGTCCCGGTCTCCTCCGAGACAATCACGACCACGGCGTCGGAATTTTCGCTCATGCCGATTCCGGCCCGGTGGCGCGTGCCCAAGTCCCGCGACAAATTCACGTTCTTGCTCAGCGGCAGGACGCACCCCGCGCCCAGAATCCGCCCGTTGCGTACAATCACGGCCCCGTCGTGCAGGGGCGCCTTGACGAAGAAGATATTCTTCAACAGTTCGCCCGAGACCGACGCGTCCAGTACGGTACCGCTCCTGACGAGCTCGTCCAGCTTGATTTCCCGCTCGAAGACAATCAGCGCGCCCGTGCGCGTCTGGCTCATCTCCGTACAGGCGAGGACGGTCTGTGAAATCATCTGCTCCATGAGGCCCGCGCTGACGGTCGGGGTCAGAATGGCCATGAAGCGGCGGCTTCCCATCTGTTCGAGAATGCGGCGTATTTCCGGCTGGAACAGGATAATCAGGGCGAGTACGCCCCAGTCCACGAGGCGGTTCATGATGTAGTTGACGCCGTGCAGTTGGAAGACGGTGGAAAACAGCAGAACTCCCAGAAAGACGAGAAGCCCCTTCAACAGACTGACGGCCCGCGTCTTGCGCACCAGCAGCAGAACGCGGTACAGAACATAGACCATGACGGCGATGTCCAGATAGCCGGCAAACTGAATGGACAGAAGGTACCTTCCAATCATGGCGAAAATGTCGGCGATATTCAGCTCCATCATCCCCTCGCGTTAGAAGTCCGGACGCGTGACCGCGTGCCGCACCTATTATATAGAACGCGCGCCGGGATTGCAAGGTTTTACCGATAAAAATTCGCGTCCGCCCCTCCGGGTCCGGAGAGGCGGACGGCGTGTCATAGCCGGAACTCCGGGTTGTCGCGCAGGATTTCGCGCACAGCCGACAGAAACCGCCGTACTTCCTCCGCCGTGTTGAACGCCGAAAAGCTGACGCGTACCGTACCCGTGCGGAGTGTCCCGGCGGTACGGTGGGCCAGCGGCGCGCAGTGTAACCCGGCGCGCACGGCGATTCCGCGCTCTCCGAGGGCGTCGCCGAGGCGCTCCACGTCTCCGGCGGGCGGCAGAAACGACAGTACCGCGCTCTGGTCGCCGCAACCCGGGCGCGCGAATACCCGTACACCCGGGATTTCGCGCAGGCCGTCCGCCGCGAGCATCGTCAGCCGGCGCTCCGCGCCGCACAGCGCCTCGACGCCCTTCCGCCGCACGAACCGCACGCCTTCCAGCAGTCCGGCGATTCCCGGCATATTCGGCGTTCCGCTCTCCAGACGCTCCGGAAGGAAGTCGGGCATTTGTTGCGAGACCGACAGCGCGCCCGTGCCGCCTTCGAGCAGCGGCGCGGTCTCGACGCCCTCCCCGCAAATCAGCGCGCCCGTGCCCTGCGGCCCGTACAGCCCCTTATGCCCCGGCATGGCCGCGAACGCCGGACGCAACTTCGACAAGTCCAGCGCAATCACGCCCGCCGACTGCGACAAGTCCAGTATCAGCGGCACGCCGCGCTTGCGGCAGAGTTCCGACAGCCACTCCACGGGCTGAATATACCCGAACACGTTGGAGACGTGATTGCAAATAGCCGCGCTTGTGCCGGGGGTGATTAGCCTATCGAACGCCGCCATAGTCGCGGCCTCCTGAAACAGCGGCGCGTCGGCGACGTGTATTTCGGCCCGCAGGGCCGCGAGCGGGCGCGTGACGGCGTTGTGCTCGTAGCCCGAGATGACCACGCGCCCCCCGCGCGGTACCGCGCTCTTGATGGCCAAGTTCAGCGCGTGGGTGGCGTTGAGCGTCAGCACGACGTTTTCCGGGCGCGCGACGCCGTACAACGCCGCGATTTCCTCCCGGCACGCCAGCACGGTTTCGGCGGCCTGTAGGGCCTCCGGGTACGCGCCGCGTCCGGGGGTCGTGAGGCTCCGCAGCGCCCCGCGCACGGCGGCGGAGACCTCCGGCGGCTTCTGGAATGTCGTGGCGGCGCTGTCAAGGTAAATCATTTCCCGCCTCCCGATACAGTCCCCGGTGGTAAGCGAATATCTGAACAGGGTTCAACTTCTCCCTGTGAAGCGTCAGAAGGGCCTCGCGCAGGTCGGCGGGCGCGATACGCACGGCGTAGGCGCAGCCGAGGTCCGTCAGGTCGCGCGGAGCGCGGTATACCCGGCTGGATATCCCCGCCCGGTCGAGCGCCTTCTGCATACGCTGGGCATACGTCACCGAGCGGGCCAATATTAGATAGTGCTCCATGGTACTCCTCCTCTCCTCCTATCCTATGCCCTGCCGCGCGCGCGGGTGAACACGGCCACGCCTTTTTTCGAAATGTCAAAAGAGCTCTTGCATTCTTCCAGAGAATGGGGTAAAATAACGGCACCGATATTACGGGGTACTCGACGAATTACGTTTTTAGGAGAGGAACAGCATGAAACGTAAAATGGAAGGCTACGCAGAACGGCGTACCGTTCTGGTCGTGGAAGATAACGATATGAACCGGGAGATTCTCTGCGACCTCCTCGAAGATGATTTCAACGTCTTGCAGGCCGAAAACGGCCTCGTCGGCTTGCTGACGCTCGAAGAGCACGGAAGCGACATCTCCATGGTTCTGCTGGACGTGTATATGCCTCTCTGCGACGGCTTTACCTTCCTCGAACGCAAGCGCGAAAGCGGGCGTTTCGACTCCGTGCCCGTTATCGTCATGACCGCCAGCGATTCCGTCGACGACGAAATCCGCTGTCTCAAACTCGGCGCGACCGACTTCATCACAAAGCCCTACAACATAGAAGTCATGAAAAACCGCATGCAGAGCCTGATACGCCTTCAGGAATCCTCCGCCATGCTCAACCGTCTGGAACTCGACGAGCTGACCCGCCTCTACAGCAAGGAGTTCTTCTTCCACAACGCCTCCATCGTCCTCCAAGGCGACCCCGACGCGCGCTACGATATCGTCTGCTGCGACGTGGAGAACTTCCGCACCATGAACGAGCGCTATGGCCGCGAGCAGTGCGACCGCTTCCTGCACGACCTCGCCGGGTGGCTTCCGCAGGTTCTCCCGGGCATGATTCTCGGCGGGCGTCTCGGCGCGGACGTGTTCGCCTTCCTGACCGAACATCAGGAGCATGACTGGACGGAAATCCTCAAAAACGCCCACTTCCAGCCCGGCCCCGAACAGCAAGCCATGAAGTTCAGTATCAAATACGGCGTCGCGCAGAACATCGACCGCGAAATCTCCGTCTCCAACAGCTGCGACTGCGCCACTTTGGCCCTGCGGCAAATCAAGGGCCGCTTCAATACCCCCGTCGCCGTCTACAACGAGGAAATGAGGCGCATGCAACTGCGCGAACACCAGCTTGTGGAGTTCGCCGAGCCCGCCATCGAAAACCGCGAGTTCCAGATTTACTACCAGCCCAAGCACAGCCTCGAGAGCGACGCCACCGGCGGCGCCGAGGCCCTTGTGCGCTGGATTCACCCGCAACTGGGCTTCATCAGTCCGGGGATGTTCATCCCGCTTTTCGAGAAGAACGGCTTCATCACGAAACTGGACTTCTACATCTGGGAGGAGGTCTGCCGCGAACTACGCAAACTACTTGACGAGGGCATTCCGGTGGTGCCGATTTCCGTCAACGTCTCCCGCATGGACTTCGAGTCCGTCGACCTCGCCGAGAAAATCGCCACCCTCGCCGACAAATACAACCTCGACCATTCCCTCCTGCATATCGAACTGACCGAGTCCATCGCCGGCGACAACCCAGAACTCATCGCCAAGACCCTCGAACGCCTCCACGAGAACGGCTTCATCATCGAACTCGACGACTTCGGCTCCGGCTACTCCTCCCTGACCTCCCTCAATACCCTGACCCTCGACGTGCTCAAACTCGACATGAGCATTATCCGCCACGCCTCCGCGACCAGCGACTACAGCATCCTCCGCTACGCCGTGCTCCTCGCCGAGGGAATGCGCCTCAAGACCGTGGCGGAGGGCGTCGAGACCGCCGACCAAGTCGCCGCGCTGAAAGTCCTCGGCTGTGACTACATTCAGGGCTACTACTATTCCAAGCCCCTCCCGGTTCGGGAGTTCGAGCAGTACATCGCCGCGCGTTGCGCCTGACAAACTTGTAAAGGAGACCGACCATGACCATTCCTGAACTGTACGAGAAAATCGGGGGCAGTTACGAGAGCGCCAAGAAAATCCTGCCTATGGACAAAATGATAGCCAAATTCGTGCAGAGGTTCCTCACGGACAAGTCCGCCGAGAAGCTGTTCGCCGCGCACGAGAGCGGCGACGAGACCGGGATGTTTGAGGGCTCCCACGCCCTGAAAGGCGTCTGCGCGAATCTGGGCATGAACGAACTCTCCCGGCTTGCCAGCGAGATTTCGGAGGAGTACCGCCCCGGCAACGCGAAAACCATGTCTCCCGAGCAGGTCGAACAGCACTTCGCCGACTTGAAGGCCCTCTACGACAAGACCATCGCCGGGATTCAGGAGTTCGCCGCCCAGCAGTGACGCGCCATGCCTGTCGGTCAGGCTGTAGGCGTGTTGTTTAGCCGTTACTGAAAACTTACACCAGTTTCCAAGATTTAGGACGCCTTGAGGAAAGCGAAAGTCAGAGATTG
>CAMHDB010000029.1 GCA_946183715.1 uncultured Oscillibacter sp. | reverse complement strand
CGTCGAAAATGCCCTGCATTTCCTCGAACGTCAGCACAAAGTCAACGTCAGAGCGAATCGTGCGGCGGTTGGCCTCCGACTTCTTCGACGCGCACGGCCCCACGAATACGACTTTGCAGTCGGGGTAAAGCAGTTTCACCATACGCGCCGTGATGACCATCGGCGTCAGGGCCATGGAAATGTACTCGCTTTGCTTCGGGAACAGTTTCTTGCACATCATGCTCCACGCCGGACAACAGCTAGTCCCCATGAACGGCATTTTCTCCGGGACTTCCTCCAAGAACGCGTGCGCCTCCTGTACGGTGCACAAGTCGGCCCCGATAGCGACCTCGACCACCTCGTCAAAGCCTACTTCTTTCATCGCGGCGCGGATTTTCCCGGGCGTGGCGTCCTTGCCGAACTGTCCGACGAACGCCGGGGCGACGCAGGCTATGACCTGTTCGCCGCGCTTGATGGCCCGGATTGTCTGGTAAATCTGGCTCTTGTCGGCAATCGCGCCGAACGGGCAGTTGACAAGGCACATGCCGCAGTTTACGCACTTGTCGTAGTTGATTTTGGCGCGGCCCATTTCGTCCGACTCGATAGCGTCCATGCCGCAGGCCGCCGCGCAGGGCCGCTCAATCTTCGATATCGCCCTGTAGGGGCACTGCATGAAGCACTTGCCGCACTTGATACACTTCGACTGGTCAATGTGGCAGTGCTTGTTCTCGTCGAGGTAAATCGCGTCTTTCGGGCACACGTTCTGGCAGGGGTGCGAGATACAGCCCTGACAACTGTCCGTAATGCGAATCTGCTTCGTCGGGCAGGCGTTGCACGCGAACGGGATAATATTCACGAGCGGCTTTTCAAAGTGTTTCTTGGAGGACGCGTCGCCCATTTCGTCCATTTCGTCGACCGTCGCGCTGATAGGAAGCTGATTATTCGGGTCCTGCATATTCAGGCCCAGCGCCAGCCGGATACGCTCTTTGATAATAGCGCGTTCGATGAAAACGTCCTTGCGGTGCTTGGCGACTTCTCCGGGGATGAGCTTGTAGGGAATCATATTCACCCGCGACAGGTCGCCGCCCTCGTAGGCCAACAGCGCCACTTCCTTGAATACGCTCCGGCGGATATCGTCCACCGCACTGTGTACGCCCCTCATATATGTACCTCCTTCATATAGCGCGCCGGACGCGCTCCGGCGTTTCCCCTGACGGCTTCATTATAACGGAGGTTGTGCGGATTTGCAAGCGGATATTTCCACCGGACGCGAGAAATTGTAGAAATCGCCGGGACAACAAAGCGCCCCGGCGCGGATTCAGGAAAGTAAATCGGCGTGCGTCCCTTTGACATCCTCTAACACCTCGTCAAAGAGTTCGTCGACAGAGTGATAGCGCTTGTAAGCGCCGGGATTCTTTCGCATTTCCTCATACTCCGCAAGCGCGGCTTTCGTGACGGCGTTCGGTTCGGACATGGACGACGCCCCCTTTCTTTTCGTCATCATACGCGCCCTTGCAAACGTTGTCAATACATTGTGCGCAAAACAGCGCCCTGTCTCCTGAATCGGGGACGGGGCGCTTTCCGTTTTAATCCCTCATAGGGAAGGTATGACTATTGTAAGGAGTTGAAAATGAAGGCTATTTCTTGCACGTTTTAATCCCTCATAGGGAAGGTATCCTTCTGTAAAATCAGGTGGGCGGTGGACTGTATGACTTCCCGACAGCGGTCAACCTCCGCCTGTGAGAAGCCGTACACGTCCTGCCACACATACCCGGGGAGCCAGCACGTCGCGTAATGGAAGCAGTCTTTGGCGTCGGGCTTTTCCATGTAAACTTTTACCTGTCCGTCGGGGTACATTTCCGAGTGTACGATTTCCGTCCCGTCGTCGAGCGTCAGAAACGGGTACATCAACGCGACCGCCTCCTTTCAACGCGAATCCCTCATAGGGAAGGTATGACTAGCACCGAAGGCGCCGATGGCAACGATTACCGTTCCGAAAGTTTTAATCCCTCATAGGGAAGGTATGACGGTAGCGGCG
This sequence comes from uncultured Oscillibacter sp., assembly GCA_946183715.1. Taxonomy (GTDB): domain Bacteria; phylum Bacillota; class Clostridia; order Oscillospirales; family Oscillospiraceae; genus Oscillibacter. Next base: position 9,511 of record CAMHDB010000029.1, on the reverse strand, counting down.
GCGCGAACGGGCACGCGGAATTACCCGAAGACGTTTTAATCCCTCATAGGGAAGGTATGACGAAGAGGAAGCCGAGTGCTGGAACGCTCTCACTGAGAGGTTTTAATCCCTCATAGGGAAGGTATGACATACGTCTTTGATGGCGCTTATCGACTGCGTCAACGGTGCGTTTTAATCCCTCATAGGGAAGGTATGACATATATATGGCGCATCGGCAGTCACTGGGGGGGCTTGCGTATCGTTGTTTTAATCCCTAGTAGGGAAGGTAGGACGCCGGAAACCTGTGGATTGTGGCAATCTTAACAGATTTCCGGGCGGATGTCAAGCAGATTTTCGCGTCACTTACTGCGGGCCTGTAGGACTTGCGTCATTTCCTGCGCGAACAGCCGCGCGGAGAGTAACGCTTCTTCCGGGGAGTTGCCCGCCGCGCCGACTTCCACCAACAGCGAACCCGTCGTGGCGTGCTGGTTGTAGCGCGACTTCCGCAACAGCATGGGGCGCATGAGCGTGGGGTAGTCGGACAGGATTTGCTCCTGTATGGCGACGGCAAGTTTTAGATTCTCCATCCAGCGGGGATGTGAGAGGCCGCTTCCGTCGCTTCCCATGACAAGCGTCAACTGCGCGGCGGTGCCTAGGCCGTCGATTTCGGAGACGACCTTGTAGGGATTCCCGGCGGAATCGGCGATATAGTCGCGGTGAACGTCGAGCACGAAGCGAATGGAGGGGTACTGCGCCAGATAGCTCTCAATCGCCGACAGGGAGCGGTCATAGGAGCCGCTGTAGTCGGGGTAATCGTAGAGGGTGCGGTCATGGAGTACGGAAATCCCGGCGTTCTCGAATACGGAGGCCATTTCGTCGCCGACGCGCACGACGCTGTAGCGGAAATCGGTCGTGCGGGAATCGCCCCACCAGACGAGGGACGTACCGGGCGCGGGGGTGTAGGCCTCGCTCCCGTGGGAGTGGAGAATCAGGATTTGCGGGCCGTCGCCGGATAATTCGGCGTCGAAGGGTTCGCGGAGTTCGGCGACGTTGAGCGGCTGTTTCCGGCTGGAGCTGATGTAGACGCGTCCGCTGACGATGTAGCCGTCGGCGCTCTTGGGGACGAGCGTCCGGGCGCGGATTCCGTTGTCAACTTGCGGGATGGGTTCCTGTACGGCTTCCTGTAGGGGAATCGGGGGCGCGGGTTCGGGGGGCGTGTCGGGTACAGGTTCGGCGGCGGGTTCCGGTTCGGCGACAGATTCTGTATTGTTCTCCGGTTCGGTTACAGTTTCCGGGGGCGTGTCGCCGGGTTCGGCCTCCGGGAAAATCGCGGCGTTGTCGCGGGCGGAGTACAACAGCGGCGTCTCGGAGAGCGCCAGCCGCGCCGACATCGACAGTCCGGACGCGGCGGGGGCTCCAAATTCCAGACGCGCGGCGGCGTCGCGCAACGCCTGCGCGGCGGAGGCGGCGTTCGGACTTCCGGCGGTCACGCTGACCGTCCAGAGCGTGCCGATACTCAACAGCGCGGAAAGTAGCCGGCGGGGCAGTCCGGGCGGGGCGGATACGTTCATGGGCTTCACCTCTCCGGACAACCTATGCCGCAATCGCCCGGAATATGTGTAAAATTTCCGGGGCGCGGCACGTTTGCGCGCCGGGGCTCATATACTGAACCGTAGCAACCCGAACGGAAACGGAGGCCCCATCATGGATAATCAGATTGAACAGGCGTTGCGTAACAATCCCGAACTCTTGCGGCAAATCATGAACTCCCGCGACGGGCAGACGCTCATGAAACTGCTCACGCAGTCGGACAGGGGCGCGCGCCTCCGTCACGCGGCACAGTCCGCCGCCGACGGCGATACCGCCGAAATGGCGGACTGTCTCCGGGAGGTCACGCAGACCCGGGAGGGCGCCGCGCTGATTACGCGCTTGCAGCGCCTGATGGAGCGGGGAGGGGGCGGACGCTATGGCGGAGTTTGACGAGCGGCTCAACCAGATTCTGTCGAACCCGGACGCAATGGCGCAGATAGCGCGGCTTGCGCAGTCGCTGAACGCGCCGCCCGCACCCGGCAACGGGACGCCGCCCGTACCGCCGCCGGGGAATCCGCCGCCGTCTGACACCGCGCCGCCCCCGCTGTCCGACGCCGCACCGCAAGTCCCAGACGCCGCGCCACCGCTCCCCGACGCCGATACCGTCGCGAAATTCCTGCCGCTCCTGCGCGACCTCGGCGGCGATTCCGACGCCCGACGCCTGCTCTACGCGCTCCGCCCGTACTTACGCCCCCAGAAACAGGAGAAAATCGAGCGAGCGCTACGCCTCGCGCGGCTCTTCCGGGTGGGGAAGCGGTTCCTGTCGCAGTGGGAGGGATGAGCCGTGTACAACCGCTACATTCGCAACGACCGCGGCACATACACTCGCATTACGGAGGACGATGGAAAACCCCATCGTCCTCCGCACGTCCCGCCGCCCGGCCCGCCTCCGGAAGCGTCACCGCCGCCGCACAGCCCGCCGGAAGGGCCGTCCCCGGAAATGCACGGGCCGCCTGTACGGGACGGCCTGCAAGGCTTCCTGCGGCACCTGCTCCAAGTCTCCCACGCGGAGAACATCGACACCGGAGACCTGTTACTGCTCTGTCTGCTGTTCCTGCTCTACCGCGAGGGCGCCGACGAGGAACTGCTTGTCGCGCTGGGCCTCCTGCTCATTCTCTGACTCCCGTCAAAGTAACCAAACTTTCCGGCGGGATTCGTTAAAAAATCCTGTATTCCCATGCCCGCAAAACTGTGGTATAGTAACGGGATAGCTAGCGGACTTGGGCCAAAAGGGAGAACACCATGAACAAAACAGGCTTCGACAATCAGAAGTACGTGGAAATCCAGTCGGAGAAAATCAAGGAGAGAATCGCGCGTTTCGGCGGGAAGCTCTACCTCGAGTTCGGCGGGAAGCTGTTCGACGACTACCACGCCTCGCGGGTTCTGCCCGGATTCCAGCCGGACAGCAAAATGAAAATGCTCCAGCAGTTGAAGGAAGACGTCGAAATCGTGATTGCCATCAACGCCGCCGACATCGAGAAGAGCAAGATTCGCGGCGACCTCGGCATCACCTACGACGACGACGTGCTCCGCCTCATGGACATTTTCCACTCCCTCGGCCTGTACGTCGGCGGCGTGGTCGTCACGCGCTATCAGGGACAGGGGGCCGCCAACGCGTTCCTGCAACGCCTCCGGGCGCTCGGCGTCCGCTGTTACTGCCACTACACCATTGAGAATTACCCCGGCGACATCCCCCACGTCGTCAGCGACGACGGCCTCGGGCGCAACGACTACATAGAGACTACGCACTCTTTGGTCGTCGTGACGGCCCCCGGCCCCGGGAGCGGCAAAATGGCCACCTGCCTGTCACAGCTCTACCACGACTACAAGCGCGGCGTCACGTCCGGCTACGCCAAGTTCGAGACGTTCCCCGTCTGGAACCTGCCCCTGACGCACCCGGTGAACCTCGCCTACGAGGCCGCAACCGCCGACTTGGACGACGTGAATATGATTGACCCGTTCCATCTAGAGGCCTACGGGGCCACCGCCGTCAACTACAACCGCGACGTGGAGACCTTCCCCGTACTCAGCGCCATGTTCCAGCAGATTCAGGGCGGCTCGCCGTACCGCTCCCCGACGGACATGGGCGTGAATATGGCCGGGAAGTGTATCATCGACGACGAAATCTGCCGCGCGGCGTCCTGCCGGGAGATTCTCCGCCGCTACTACGCCGCCCTCGTCGAACGCGTGCAGGGCCGCGGACAGGACGCCGCCGTCCGGCGCCTTGAGCTGATTATGCGGCGCGGCGGCGTCACGCCGGAACTCAACCCCGCAATCGCCGCCGCCATGAAAAAGGCCGAGGACACCTCCGCCCCCGCCGGGGCCATGGTGCTCAACGACGGGCGCATTATCACCGGCAAAACGTCCTCGCGGCTGGGCGCGGCGTCGTCCCTGCTCCTCAACGCCCTGAAAGCCCTGTGCGGTATCGACCAGAATCTGGACATCATGTCGCCGCAGGTACTCGAACCTGTCTGCCGCCTCAAAACGCGCTACATGGGACATAAGAATCCCCGGCTCCATACCGACGAGGTGCTGATGGCCCTGACGATTTCCGCTTTGACAAATCCTTTCGCCGACCTCGCACAACAGCAGTTGCCGAAACTCCACGGCTGTGACGCCCACTTTTCCGTAATCCTCAGTGAGGAGGATATCAACCTCTTGCGGCAACTCGGCATTAACGTCACCTGTGAGCCGCAATACGAGACCAAACGGTTATACCACAAGTAAGGAGCGTGAATGCGATGTTCCGCGAAATGCGCCGCCACGGACAGCAGTTGCCGGAATCGGAGTGCGCGGAAATCCTGCGCCGTGCGCCGCGCGGCGTGCTGGCCGTGTCCGGCGACGACGGCTACCCCTATACGGTGCCGCTCGATTTCGTCTACGAGGGCGGGAAGCTGTACTTCCACTGCGCCGGGGAGGGGCACAAAATAGACGCAATCCGGCGTTGCGACAAGGCGACGTTCTGCGTCATGGACGCCGGGGAGCGCGCCCCCGGGGAATGGTGGCTGACATTCCGGAGCGTGATTGTATTCGGGCGGGTGCGGATTCTCGACGACCGCGCGGAAGTATTGGAACGCGTCCGGGCGCTGGGCCTGAAGTACGCCGCCCCCGACTACGTGGAAAGCGAACTGCAAAAGGACGGGAAGCGCGTACAGTGTCTGGAACTGACCGTAGAGCACATGACCGGGAAGCGCGTCCGGGAAAAGTGAGGTGTGCGTATGACGCAGTACGAGAGAATGTTACAGGGCCTGATTTACGACCCCGGCGACCCGGAGATTATGCGCGAACAGGTGCCCTTTCAGGACAGGCTATGGGCCTTCAACCAGTTGCGGCCCTCCGACTACGCCGCCAAAGAGGCCTATATGCGGGAAGTCTTCGCGGAGTGCGGCGACAACTGCTATATCGAACTCCCGTTCCGCGCCAGCTGGGGCGGGCACCACGTACATTTCGGCGCGGGCGTCTACGCCAACTTCAACCTGACCCTCGTCGACGACGGGCACATTTACGTCGGCGACAAGGTGATGTTCGGGCCGAATGTCACGATTGCCACCGCGAATCACCCCATTGACCCCGAACTCCGCGCAAGAGGCCTGCAATACAACCGCGACGTTCACATCGGCGACAACGCGTGGATTGGGGCGGGCGTCGTGATTGTCCCCGGCGTGACTATCGGCGGCAATGCGGTTATCGGGGCCGGGAGTATCGTCACGAAGGACATCCCCGGCGACGTGCTCGCCGTCGGGAATCCGTGCAAAGTGCTCCGGGCCGTCGGGGAGCGCGACCGCGAGTTCTTCTACAAGTCCGACAAAATCGACTGGGACAACCTGTGAATCATAAACGGCCTTCCCCGTACCGCAGGGGGAGGCCGTTTGCCGCGCTTGATTCCGGACAAGGAATCTGTTATAATACGCCAAACCGCTACGAACAGAGAGGGAAGTTTCGATATGAACCTGAAGGAAGTCAACGAACTGCGCCGCCGCTTCCGGCCCGAAAAGAACGCAATCAGCCGCATTTACGGCTGTTACGTCAACGGAAACCGCGAGATTGTGTCGTATCTGGACACGTCGCTGGGCTTAATGCCGGAGGAGGAAGTAGAGCTGTATCTGGCGCGCCTGAAAAAGACGCTCACGGGCAGTCTGGGAAAGAACCTCATCGACATTGTTTTCTCGACACAGCAGGTCATGGACAGCGACGAACACAAGTTGCTGTCGGACTTGCGCAATTCGCAATTGCAGAACGCCGACGCCCGCGAGGCGTTCTACCGTACCGTGATTGACCAGCTCGACCTCGGCGAGAACGGCTACCTGATACTGCTGGCGTCGGACGTGTACGACGTGCCGCGCCGGGGCCGCGACGGGCGCGACCGCGTCGACGAGTCGGAGAACATGTTCTCGTACATCATCTGCGCGCTGTGCCCCGTCAAAGACGCCGGATACGCCCTGCGCTACTTCCACGACGCCAACGAGTTCCACGGGAGCGCAATCGGGCAGATGGTCGATAATACGTATTTAGGCTTTTTGTTCCCGGCCTTCGACGACCGCGCCGCGAATATCTACAACGCCCTCTACTACGCCCGCAAGCCCGGCGACTTACATCAGGAGTTCATCGACGCCGTATTCCGTACCGGCCCGGTGATGTCGGCGGAGGAACAGCGGGAAGCGTTTCACGATGTCCTGTCGGAATCGCTGGAGGACGAGTGCGGCTACGACTTATTGCAGACCGTCCACGAACAGTTGTTAGAGCGCATGGAGGAGCACCGCGAGGAACAGAACCCGGAGCCGCTGTCGCTGACGCCCCGCGAGCTGTGCGACATTCTCGGCAACGGCGGCGCGTCGCCGGAACGGCTGGAGGCCTTCGAGCGTTCCTGCGGGGAACGCTTCGGCGAAAATGCCGCCCTTACCCCCGAAAATCTTATTGACAGCAAGCGCTTCGAGATTATCACGCCGGAAGCGCGCGTTACCGTCAACCCGTCTTGCAGTTACGTGGTCGAATACCGCGTCATCGACGGGCGCAAGTACCTGTTGATTCCCGCCGACCACGACGTGACCGTGAACGGAATGCCCGTGCGCGTCGTTCAGCCCTCCGGCGACTGAGGCGCTTGCGCAGTCTGGTCAACGCAGAAGTAGACGAACGTCCCGGAAGCGAGCAGCGCGCCGTCCGCCCCGGTAATGTCGACTTCTACAAGACAGGTCGTCCGCCCCCGGCGGCGTACTGTCGCCTCCGCGCATACGACGCCCTCCGTCTGGTTGCGCAGAAAGTACAGGTTACTGCTCTGTGTGACGTAGGCGCGCCCGTCCGTATGGGCGGCAAAGCCCGCGGCGTTGTCGGCGAGGGTGTAGAGCGCGCCGCCGTGAACCATGCCGTAGGGGTTGCGCACCTCCGGGCGGATGGTCAGCGACGCGACGGCGCGTTCGGGCGTCAGTTCCTCTATTTCGACGAAACTGTGTTCCATAAAGGGATTGTGCTTGCTTCGTTGCATTGCCGGGCCTCCTGTTCGATTAAATCCGCACCTTCTCCGCGTCCGACATGGGAATCTGCGTGTACAGCGTGACGGTGTCGCCCTCTTTGAGCACCAAGTCGCCGTTGGGAATCAGCGCCCGACTGCCCCGCCGTACTGTCACAATCAGCGTATGCCGGGAGATGTCGAGGTCGCGGACGGCTTTCCCGTTCCAAGGGTGCTGTCGGCGGAGCGTGACTTCCTGAAAGTCAATGTGCTGGTCGTCGCGGAGGGGTTCCGCGCCGAGTATGACCGTGTCGCCGTCGGCGAGTACGACGCCCCCGCGAGGCACAATCACTTCCTGTCCGCGCCGTATCGCCGCGAGGATGACGCCCTTCGGAAGCCCTAAGTCCTTGACACTCTTGCCCGTCCAAGTGTCCTGTCCGGACAGGCGGAACTTGATAAAGTGAATGTCGACTTCGTCGGCGATTTCGCTCAGGCGCTTGATTTTGGAATACTGCTCGACGAATCCGGCGGAGATAATGCCCGTAGGAATGGCGACAATGCCCACGCCCAGAAACGTAATGCAGATTCCGAACAGTCTCCCGGCGTAAGTCATGGGGTAGATGTCGCCGTAGCCGACTGTCAGGAGCGTGGACGCCGCCCACCAGATTCCGGAGAATGCGTTCGCGAATACGTCGGGCTGGGCCTCGTGTTCGATGCTGTACATACACAGACTGGCCCCTAACATCAGTACGCACAGGATGAACAGCGACGAAAAGAGTTGCTGTCGCTTGCCGCTGATGACCTCCGTAATGACGTTGAGGGAGTCGTAGTAGGTGTTAATGCGGAACAGGCGGAAAATCCGCACGACGCGGAACATACGGAACGCCACCGCCCCGGCGGGGAAAAAGACTGGCAGGTACCACGGCAGGAAGCAGAATAAATCAATCAGGCCCGTCATGGAGAGCACGTACTTTCGGACAGGGTGACGCTCTGTCGGGTAGAGTTCGCTGGCCGTCCAGACGCGGAGGGCGTAGTCGAGGGTGAAGAAGAGTACCGTAACCGTTTCTAGGGAGGCGAGCAGGCCGCCGTAACGGTCGTGTATGCCGTCGTAGGTGTCCAGCACGCTGACGGCGAGGTTGACGACAATCGCCACGACGCCGAGGAAATCATAGGCGCGGCTGTAGAAGTCCCCGGCGTAGCCGACTTCCACGAGTTCAAAGACACGTTGTTTCCGCTTTCGCATAGGCATTCCTTTCGTTCAGTGGGCGTGTTCGCCGTTGAGGCGTTCTTTCCGCAGGCTGATTAAAGTACCGTTGAACTCCGCGCCCAGAATGAGCACCATTGCGCTGAGGTTGAGCCAGATAAGCAGTACCATCATGGTACCGAGGGAGCCGTAGAGGAGGGAATAGCGCGCGACGTTGTTGACGTAGAAGGTATAGAGCCACGAGACGAACATCCAGCCCAACAGGGACGCGAGCGTACCGGGCCAGATGTCGCGGGGGTGTATGGGCCCGTCCTGCGCGAGGGCGTAGAGCGCGAACAGCGCGAAAAAGCCAACCAGCGCGATAACCGGGAAGCGTAGCATTCCCCACAAGTCGGCGACGAACACCGGGAGGTTTACATTTGCGACGCCCCATGATAAAATACGGTCGCTGACGGTCATGAGCGTGACTGTAAGGATAATCGCCACAGTCAGAAGGACGGTATAGAGCAGGGTTTTGAGGAGTTGCCCGAGGGCGGCGGCGGGGGGGCCGAGGCGGTAGGCCTTGCGTACAGAATTGATAAGGGCATTCGCGGCGCGTGTCGGGAAGTAGACCGAGAACACCGCGCCGAACATCATCAGGCGCGGGCCGGGGTTCGCCGAGACGAACGTCAGGTAGCGCCGTACCACCATGACGACGGAGTTGGGGAGGAAGTCGCCGAGGCGGGCCAGCTCCGATTCGATATCGGCCTGCAGCAGTCCGACAAGGGCGCTGATGAAAATCAGAATCGGGAAAATCGCGAACAGCAGATAAAAGGCCAGCGCGGCGCTCCGCATGCCGACTTGGTGCCGGACATAGCGGCGTAGCATGATATACGCGCCCCGCGCAAGGGAATTGCGCGGCGGCGTCGGGAACGGACGCTCCTGCATTAACCATCATCCTTTCCGGCCTGTTCTTTGCGGGCGCGGCGGATACGAACCGCCCACTCCACCGCCGCCAGTGCCCACACGACCGCGCAGAGGCCGTGTAAAAACGTCAGTACCGCGCGGGGCTGTTCAAAATACAAGTCCGCCGCGAAATTCGCGCCCCATATCAGCGTACACAGAATCGCGCATACGAGACAAAAAATCTGCTTTTTCATGCCCTTTTTCCTCCCGGCGTCACTTCCAGTTTGCCCACACGTCCGGACAGTATCCGACTGTCGCCTCTTTCCCGTTGCGGACTATCGGCGTCCGGAACAGCTCCGGGTACTCCATGAGCTTTTCTTCCCGGGCCTCCGGCGTGATGTACGCCATGT
>CAMHDB010000028.1 GCA_946183715.1 uncultured Oscillibacter sp. | reverse complement strand
GTACTGCCGCTCCAACAGCGAACAGCCCGACAAGGCCAGACACGTACACAGTACGCAGACAAGCCGCCTCATCCGCGGAAGTCTCTCTCCAGAATGGTGTTACGGGGGCAGAGGGGTTTGTGCGTGTCGGCGTCGACGGCGAACACGCGGATGGTATCGAAATCGCCGTCGAGGGTCACGCCGTCGCTATTCCCCGGCTCCCCGGACGCCACGTCGACCATTTGCCCGTTGAGGTAGCCGCAGACGAGCAGGACGCCGTTCGTAATGCGGTACGCGGTCGTGTGTACAACGTGGTAGGAACCCATGCGCGTGACGAAAGAGGAAATGTAGGCTACCGTGGAATCCCAGTGGGCGTAGAGGGTATGGTCGTCCGTGAGCGTGACGGTACTCTGTTCGGTAATCCTCTCGCCGCCGTCGAGTTCGGTATACCACCCGGCGAACTCGTATTGCTCCCGGGTCGGCGTGGGCAGGATTCCATAGGGTTCGCTGTAAGTCACGGTGGCGGATTCCTCCAACAACTCGCCGTGGTTGGGATTCAGCGTAACGGTATACGTGGCAAGTTCCCAGCGCGCGTAGAGGGTAATATTCTCGTCTCTGTCGTAAACGTCCCCGGCCTCGTAGGAGTCCCCGGTGCCGTTCGCCTCGGTATTCCACGAGGAGAAGACGTAGCCCGGATAGACGGGCACCGTCCCGGTCAGCGTGGTGTCGAGGCCCTCGATTTTCATCTGGTCTTCGGGAGGCTCCGCGCCGCCGTTGGCGTCGAAATGAATCGTGTAGGAGGTGTAGACCGTGAACGTGATAGGCTCGCTCATGCTGGACGTTTTCTCGTTGGCGCTGACGGCCTCCAAGGTGGCCTCATACGTCCCGGGTTCCAGACGCATGCCGTGGGACGTATTCCGCCGGACGGTGACGGCGGGGAACTCCGTCTCGCCCTGCGTGACGCGGAGAACGTAGCTTGCGGCCCCCTCCAGACTTTCCCACGAAAAGCGGACGTTGGCCCCCTCGCCGCCTTCCAGCACAGCCGATAAAACCGGGGTGTCAATCGTAATCCACTCGGTTTCGTAGAGTTGGAACAACTGCGCCTCCGTGCCGTTCCGGGAGAAAATCCACAGTCCGGTACCCTCGGCGTCACTGCCTTCGACGATGTCCATGACGCGGTCGGAGCACTTCGGGCGGAACTGGTACGCCCTCGGCCCCCAGTCGTAGTCGCCGGTCGTCTGGTAGATGTACCACTGCTGTCCCGGGGAGGCGTCGTAGGGTTCAATGCGGACCGGGGTACGGGAGGCCCAGCCGCTGTCCTCGGCGGCCAAAGCGGGGTTGCGGATGGTCTCGCCGCGCAGAACCGACACTATCTCATAGGAGCTGTCGGACTGCCGGATAAAGCGCCAGACCTGTCCGGATTCCTCCGTTCCCGCGCGGGACGTGACGCTCCCGCCGCCGTCGTTGGTGACGTAGCGGCTCAGGGACGGGTTGATAATGTAGGCGTGGAAATCCTCGTTGAGGCGCACGTAGCCGCTGAAAGAGCCGAAAGACTTACTGGTAAGCTGTACGGTGTCGATGGTTTTGGAGCCCGTGTAGTAGTTCCACATGACATGGTAGCGGTCAGTGTTGTGGGAGTTGATAATAGGGCTTCCGGCGGTGTTCGTGCCGACGCACAGGACGGCGTGGGCGAAAGAAATGTTCTCCTGCTTACTGTCGCCGGAGTAGGTGGTCTTGCTGTAGAAGACCGGACTGCCCGTGTAGACCGTAGTCGCGGAAGCGGTGACGCAACGCCCCCGGTTGTCCCTCATCCAGTGGTGCAGATTCGTCGCGCCCGTCCACGTCGCGCTGCGGTTCGTGGAGTTTATATAAAACCATCCGTCGTTGGCGTAGGCCTTTGTGACGACCTGCGGCATGCCCCCGGCGTAGATACTCTGCGAGGTGAAGTTGGCGCAGTCGCCGCCGTAGGGGTTGAAGTTGGCGTAGGCGGGGTTGTAGTTGTTCCAGTGCTCCTCGGAGTAGGCGACGGCCTTTTCCACGTCGTAGTCGGGGTAGTAGCTGAACGCCAGCAGGGACGCGGCGTCGGGTTCGCTCTCGTACTCCGGCTCCGGAACGGCGCGCGCGAGCAGTTCCCGCGTGTGCGCGTCGGAGAGGGTGTTTACGCCCAGAATGTCCGATTCGTCGTACTCGTCCGACAGGACTTCACAGGCCCCGTCCGCGCCGATATCGACCGTGAAAATGTGCCACGTCCCGAAGCCCGACACGTCCAGCCCGCCGACGCCGTCGGCGAGGTCGTCGTAGTCGAAGAAAGTCCACTCGTAGACGTACATAGTCCATGTGCCGTCGGGGTTCTGTACGGTGCGCTCCCGCTCGATACGCGCCGTGACATCGGCGTCGAGTACGGTCAGGCCCAGACGGGTTTCCATGTCGCGGACGCTCTCGGCGCGCAGTTCGTTTTCCTCCGCGACGGCGCTACTTGCGTTCCAGTCGTCGCCGGAAAACAGCCGCGCGTCGCCGCGGTACGCCGCCTCCCGCGCGGAGAAATAGTCGGCGAGGGCCGCTTCCCCCGGGCCGCCCGCGCCCGACAGCAACTCCGCGCTTTCGCGCCCGCCGAACGTCAGTTCCGACATCTCGTGACAGTTCAGCGGGGTGGTCTGGAAGTCCGCCGCCGCCAGCGTCGTACAAAACAGCACGGTCAGGCATAACAGCGGGATATACTTTTTCATGAAATCGCCTCCTTTAGAAAAGCGTCATCTGACTGGTGTCCGCCATGCCGGCGAACGCGCCCAGCCCTTTCAACTGCTCAATGTGCGTCTTGGACAGCTTCGTACAGCAGAGGGAAAATTCCTCTACGGAAACAAATTTCTTTCCGGCGCGTTTCTCCACGGTGTCCTGCGCCGCCGCCTCCCCGAGGCCGTGTACGGACACGAACGGCGGCAAAAGGCCGTTGTCCGTAATCAGGAATTTCGTGGCGTCGGAGCGGTAAATGTCGATGGTGTCGAAATGGTAGCCGCGCAAGTAGAACTCGTAGCAGACTTCCAGCGTCGTGAGCAGATTCTGTTCGACGGCGGTCGCGTCCTTCTTGTTCTCGATTTCGCGGATTTTGCGCTTGACGGCGTCCATGCCCGCGCAGCAGTATTCGGCGTCGAACGCCTTCGCCCGGACGGTGAAGAACGTCGCGTAGAACGCCAGCGGCTCGTGTACTTTGTACCACGCAATTCGGAAGGCCATCATAACATACGCCACGGCGTGGGCCTTCGGGAACAGGTAGCCGATTTTGGCAAGGGATTCGATGTACCATTCGGGTACTTGGTGCTCCCGCATGGCCTCCTCCCAGCCCTCGTCGAACCCGCCTTTTTTGACTTTCCCCTTGCGCACCTTCTCCATTATCTTGAACGACATCTTCGGGTCGAGGCCCTTGGAAATCAGGTACAGCATAATGTCGTCGCGACAGCCCACCGTTTCCAGTACGCTGGCCGTGCCGCTGACTATCAGCTCCCGCGCGTTGCCCAGCCAAACGTCGGTACCGTGCGAGAAGCCCGACAGCCGTACCAGAGTATTGAAGTCTTTCGGCTGGGTGTCGACGAGCATTTGTCTGGTAAAGCGTGTATTAAACTCCGGAATCGCCACGGCCCCGGTAGGGCCGAGAATCTCGTCGTTCTCGTAGCCCAAAACCCGACTGCTGGTGAAAATCGACATCGTGTCGGGGTCGTCCAGCGGGATTTCCTGCGGGTTCTGCCCGGTCAAGTCCTGCATCATGCGTACCATCGTCGGGTCGTCGTGGCCGAGCATGTCCAGCTTTAAGATATTGGCCTCCATGCAGTGGTATTCAAAATGGGTCGTGATGATATCGGAGTTTTCGGCGTCGGCGGGGCGCTGTACCGGGCAGAAGTCCTCGATTTCCTTGTCGTCCGGGACGACGACCAGTCCGCCGGGGTGCTGTCCGGTGGTGCGCCGCGCCCCCACACAGCCCAGCGCCAGACGTTTCTTTTCGGCGTTGCAGGCCTCCAGCCCGTTCTCTTCCAGATACTTTAGCACGAACCCGAACGCGGTCTTGTCCGCGAGTGTGCCGATAGTCCCGGCACGGAACACCTGCTTTTCGCCGAACATTTCGATAGCGTGACGGTGCGCGCGGGCCTGATATTCCCCGGAAAAGTTGAGGTCAATGTCGGGGACTTTCCCGCCGCCGTAACCTAGGAACGTCTCAAAGGGGATGTCGAAACCGTCCTTGACATACGGAATCCCGCAGACGGGGCAGAGTTTGTCGGGCATGTCCGCGCCGCAACCGTAGGAACCATCCGTGACAAATTCGCTTCCCTTGCACTGCGGGCAGCGGTAATGCGGCGGCAGGGAGTTTACTTCCGTAATCCCCGACATATACGCCACCAGTGATGAACCCACGCTTCCCCGCGAGCCGACTAAATAGCCGTTTTCGAGGGAACGCTGTACCAGTTTCTGCGCCGACATGTAAACCACGTCGTACTTGCCCAGAATGCCGCCGAGTTCGACTTTCAGGCGTTCGGTAATCAGCGGCGGCGGGTCGTCGCCGTAGAGGCGGTGGACTTTCTCCCAGACCAGCGTGTTGAGTTCCTCTTCCGAGTTTTCGAGGCGCGGCGGGAACAGCTCCGACGGCAACAGCTCAAACGTTTCGACCTGATTCGCAATCAGGCGCGTATTTCTTACCACGACTTCGTAAGCCTTCTCCGCGCCCAGGTACTGGAACTCTTCGAGCATTTCGTCGGTCGTCTTGAAGTAAATCGGCAACGGTTCGTTGGCGTCGGCGAACTTCTTCGACGCCAGCAGAATATGACGGTAAATTTCCTCCTCCGGCTCCTGAAAGTGTACGTCACCCGTCGCGCAGACGGGTTTCCCGAGTTCGTCGCCGAGGCGGACGATGGTCCGGTTGAACTCGCGCAAATCCTCCTCCGAGCGGGCGTCGCCGTTGCGGACGAGAAACGCGTTGTTGCAAAGCGGCTGGATTTCGAGGTAGTCGTAGAAGGACGCGATTCGTTTCAATTCGTCCCAGTCCTTGTGCTCCACGACGGCCCGGAACAGTTCCCCGGCCTCGCAGGCCGAGCCGACGAGGATTCCTTCCCGGTGCGCCATGAGTTCCGTTTTCGGAATCGTGGGCATTTTCCGGAAGTGCTTCAAGTTGGAATCCGAAATCATTTGGTACAGGTTTTTCAGGCCTGTCTTATTCCGCGCAATCAGGATAAGATGCCGGGGGCGGCGGTTTACTCTCGTATTCAACGGGCGTAACTTCTCCATGTCGGCGTTGATTTCCTGTAGGCGTTGAATCCCGCGCGGAGCATGTCCCAGAAGGGTATCAGCATATAGGCCACGGTGGCGGCGTCGTCGCTGGCGCGGTGGTGGTTGAACTCCGGGAGTTGCAGACGCGCGGCGACCATGTCGAGTTTATGCTTCTTCATGTCCGGGAGAAGGTTTTGCGCCAGAATCAGGGAATCAATGTAAGTCGGGTCGAAGTCGAGGCCGTTTTCGGCACAGCCCGCGCGGATAAAGCCGATGTCGAACTCGGCATTGTGGGCCGCGAGGGGACGCCCACGCACGAAGTTCAGAAACGCGGTCAACGCTTCTTTCGGGGGCGGCGCGTCCTTGAGCATCTCGTCGGTGATGCCCGTCAGCGACACTATCTCGGGTGTCAGGGCGCGCCCGGGGTTGACGAACGTCTGAAAGCGTTCCGTGACCTCCCCGGCCTTCAACACAACCGCGCCGATTTCGGTAATGGCCTCCCGGTCTACTTTCAGCCCGGTGGTTTCGATGTCGAAGCAGACGATTTCGGCGTCAAGGGGGGCGTCCTGCGGGCCGTGTACGGCGATTCGGTCGTCTAGATTGTTGACGAAATACCCCTCCATGCCGTACAGGATTTTAATTTTGTCCCCGGCGGCGTGCCACGCGTCGGGGAACGACTGCGCCACGCCGTGGTCAGTAATCGCAATCGCCGGGTGTCCCCAGCGAATGGCGGTCTGTATGACGGATTTCGTGTCGGTGAGGGCGTCCATGTTCGACATTTTTGTGTGCAAGTGTAATTCGACGCGCTTTTCCTTTGCGTTGTCCTGCCGCTCGGCGTGCGTGAATGTGTTGATATTCGACGGGTGCAGTTGAATGTCCTTGCCGTCCCAGGTGGGCTCCATGCGGCCCTGTACGCAAAGCCACATACCGGGCTTTATCGAACCCGCGAGCGTCTCGGCCTCTTTCGCCGACACGTTTTTCTGTACGGTGACGGAGTTCGTGTAGTCGGTCATGTCGAAGGACACGCGCCACAGTCCGGGGCGGCGCGTCTCGCGGCTCTCGAACGAGAACACTTTCCCCGCGACAGTCGCCCCGCCCGTTTTGAGGTCGAGTTCCTTCATGGGCACGGTGCGCCCCTTGATGACATTCCCCATGAGGACTTTTTCCGGTTTCGGGGCCTCCGGCCTGCCGTGATTCCCGCTGTTATTGGAAGGTTTTCCGCCGCCGTTGCCGGACGGTTTTCCCCCGCCCGACGATTTCACGCCGCCGTTACTGGACGGTTTCCCGCTGTTGTTGCCCGACGCCTTGCCGCCGTTGCCGGACGGTTTCGGACTCGCGGGGCGCGGGGCCGCCGACAGTTCCGGACGGGGCCGCGCCGATAGTTGTAATTCCGCCTCCGCGAAGTCGTAGGATTTCCGGATAGCCTCGCGCAGAAAGCGGCAGTCGTCGTCGGAGAGCACGGCGTCGAGATTCACGCGGAGGCGGATTCGCAGGGCCTGTAAGTCGATGACGCCCTCCGTCACCTCGGAACCGGCTAATTTCCGGCGAAGCGCCGGATTCAGCGGAAGCGCGGAGAACATCCGCAAAAAGGGTACGGATTCCGTCATAGTACCTCCTTTTCGAGCGGCGTCAGAGTTTTTCGATTTCCGTCATGAGGGCGTCGAGAAGCCGACTTTCCGGGACTTTGTACAGGATTTCGCCTTTCCGGAAAATGAGGCCCTCGCCGTTGCCGCCCGCGATTCCGATGTCAGCCGCGGACGCCTCGCCGGGGCCGTTCACCGCACAGCCCATAACCGCTACCGTGATATTCTTCTCACAGCCGCGCAGGCGTCGCTCTACTTCCTCCGCCAGCGGGATTAGGTCAATCCGCGTCCGCCCGCAGGTCGGACACGCTATCAGATTGACGCCCTCTTTACGCAGTCCGGCGGCCTGTAGAATCTTTTTGGCGGCGTAGATTTCCTCCACGGGGTCGGCGGTCAGCGTCACCCGTACAGTATCTCCGATTCCCATGCACAGCAAACCGCCGATTCCCATCGCCGATTTGACCATGCCCATCGACGGCGTTCCGGCCTCCGTGACGCCCAAGTGTAGCGGGTAGTCCGTGCGCTCCGACAACAGGCGGTAGGCCGACATCGTCAGCGGCACGTCGGAACATTTCACGGAAATGCAGATATCGTCGAAGTCGAAGCGGTTCAGGAGTTGTACGTGTCCGAGGGCGCTTTCTACTAACGCCTCCGGCGTGACCGCGCCGTATTTGGCTAAGAGTTCCTTTTCTAAGGAACCGCCGTTGACGCCGACGCGAATCGGAATCCCGCGCGCGCGGCAGACGTCGGCGACGGCCTTGACGCGTTCCTCCCCGCCGATATTCCCCGGGTTAATCCGGATAGCGTCCGCGCCGCGCTCCGCGCACATCAGCGCGAGTTTGTAGTTGAAATGGATATCGACAATGAGCGGAATGGAAATCTGCTCTTTGATTTTGTCGACGGCCTCCGCCGCCGCGACATCCGGCACGGCTACGCGGATTATCTCACACCCGGCGGTTTCGAGCGCGCGGATTTGCGCGACGGTCGCGGGTACGTCGTCGGTTTTGGTGTTGCACATCGACTGTATCGACACCGCCGCGCCCCCGCCGACCGCCACTTTCCCGACATACAGACGTTTTGTCATAAGTTCACCTCTAACGAATCCACGCCCCCGCGACACGGCGACGTTTTGTCATACGCTCACTTCTTCCTGTAACCGTGAATCTACGCTCCCCAACATAGGGACGTTTTGTCATAAGCCCACTTCTTCCCGTAACAGCGAATACATACAGCTGTCGAGGATTTCCCCGCGCTTGTAGACGTTCCGGCGCAAGACGCCTTCCAGCGTGAAGCCGTTCTTCTCCACGACGCGCCGGGAGCCGGTATTCCGGGCGTTGATTTCGGCGTCGATGCGCACGATGTCGAAGCGCCGGAAGCCCTCCCGGCAGATTTCCGCGACGGCGGCGGTCATGATTCCGCGTCCCCAGAAGGGTTTCGCGAGCCAGTCGCCGAGTTCGGCGGTGCGGCGGTAGATGTCCTCCCGGGGGAATACGCCCACGCTCCCGGCGGCCTCGCCGTCGATTACGATAGCGCGGCAGAGTTGCGTTTCCTCTTTCGCGATACAGTCCCGGATATAGGTTTCCGCGTCGGAAAGCGCGTAGGGGTACGGGAACCTGTCGCGGAGATTCAAGGACACGTCGGGGTCGTTGGCGTAGCGCGCCAGCGATACGGCGTCCGAGAGTTGCCACGGACGCAAAATGAAATGGTTTTCCATGAAATTTCCCCTACTGGAACAGCTTCAAAACGTCCTGCACCGTCACCACTAACATGAGCGTCAGCAGGGCGGCCATGCCCACAGCGTTGACCGCCGCCTGATACTTTTCCGGTACAGGGCGGTGGAACAGCAACAGCGAAATCTCGTCGAGTACGAGGAACAGCACACGCCCGCCGTCGAGGGCCGGGAACGGCAACAGGTTCATCACTGCCAGATTGACCGCCAGCAGGGCCGCGAAATAGAGAATGTTTTCCACAGCGTCGCGCGCGGTTTCGGACTGTTCGCCCATTTGCGTCATGGTCGAGACAATCCCCACGGGGCCTGTCAAGTCCTTGACCGACGCCCCGCCCGTGAAGAGCTGTACCAGACTGAAACGCACAAGCTGTACGAAGTCGAGCGCGTTCAGCCACGTATAGCGGAGCCTGTTCAGGAACGTGGCCTCCTCGGCGTGTACGCCGACGTAGAGGCCGAAGCCGTTATAGGATTCCCCATTCTGCCCGGTGTAGGTTTGGCGCGTCATGGGGAAGTCGTTTAACGTGACCTTCTGCCCGTCGCGAATGACCGTCAGGTCGATTGTGTCGCCCTTGTGGTAGGACAGGAACAGCGACGCGTCGCCGCGCAGATAGGTTCGGTAGCCGTCGATTTTATAGAATACGTCTCCGGTCATGAGGCCGTTTTCGCCCTCCAGGGGGAAGCCGTCGGCGAAGCCTGTGATTTCGTCCGTGAGGAACGCGCCCGCGCCGCTGTAGAGAATCAGGATGATGACGACGCCCGTCAGGAAGTTCATGAACGCGCCCGCGACGAGAATCAGGAACTTCTTCCAGGGCTTTTGCCGGACAAAGGAACGCGCGTTTCCGGTGTCCTCGTCCTCGCCCTCCATGGCGCAGTAGCCGCCGACCGGGAAGGCCCGCAGGGAGTAGAGGGTCTCCCCGTACTGCCGTTGCCAGAGCAGGGGGCCCATGCCGATTGCGTACTCGTTGACCTGTACGCCGCAGAGTTTGGCGACGATACAGTGTCCGAGTTCGTGGACGGCTATCAGGAAGCCGAAAATCAGGATTGCGGCGAAAATATAGATGATGGTTGACATAGATACTCCTATAATTAGAACACCTGACGGCGCGCGGCGCTGTCGGCGTCGAGAATGTCTTGCAAAGTCGGGTTTTTCACGACGGGCACGGTCTCCATCGCGCGGGAGACGAGGCGCGGGATGTCGTAGAAGCCGATGCGGTCGCGGAGGTACAGCCCGACGGCCTCCTCATTGGCGGCGTTGAGTACGGCGCAGGCCGTGCCGCCCGTCCGGACAGCCTCCTCGGCCAGTCCCAGACACGGGAACGCGCTCCGGTCGGGTTCGGCGAACGTCAGCGGCGGACACGACAACAAATCCAGCGGGTCGGCGGGGCCTTCCATCCTGTGGGGGTAGGTCAAGGCGTACTGTATCGGTAAGCGCATGTCGGGCGCGCCCAGCTGGGCCAGTACCGCGCCGTCGCGGAACTCCACCATAGAGTGTACGATACTCTGTCGGTGTATCACGACATGCACCTTTTCCAGCGGGAGGCGGTAGAGCCGCATGGCCTCTATGACTTCGAGGCCCTTGTTCATCAGCGTGGCGCAGTCGACGGTAATTTTAGGCCCCATGCGCCAGTTGGGGTGGCGGAGGGCGTCGGCGGAAGTCATGGGGGCCATTTCCTCCCATGTTTTCCCGTAGAACGGCCCGCCCGAACAGGTCAGAATCAGCCGCCGGACTTCGTTCATGTCCTGCACCGTCCGCAGACACTGGAAAATGGCGGAGTGTTCGGAGTCGACGGGGACTATCTCCGCGCCGTACTTGCGGGCGGTCTCCATGACGAGTTCCCCGGCGCAGACGAGCGTTTCCTTATTCGCCAGCGCGATACGCTTCCCGGCCCGGATTGCGGCGAGCGTGGGCTTTAGCCCCGCCACGCCGACCACCGCCGTGACGACCGTACCGCCCATCGTGGCGGCCTCGGTCAGCGCCCCCACGCCCCCCGCCACACGAATTTCGGTATCCGCCAGCCGGACGGACAAATCCTCGGCGGCGCTCTCGTCGGCCATTGCGACCATGCGCGGGCGGAATTTGCGCGCCTGTTCCTCGATACGCTTCACGTCGGAATGGGCCGTCAGGGCCTCTACTTTCAGCCCCAGCGCCTCCGCGACTTCCAGCGTCTGCCGCCCGATGGAGCCCGTAGAGCCCAGTACGGAAAGGGTCTTGTTCATTGCGTACCGCCTTTCTTTCCGGGGCACTCACCCCGCCAGAAGCCATTTGAAAACCGTGTCACGGAGGACGTAGAGAATGAGCAAATGCGCCGGGTAGAAGCCGTAGAAGAACCATTTCGACATGCGGTAGTTTCCGCGCTGACCGTTGTAGAGCAGGATGGGCGCCAGCGACACGACGCCGTAGACCTCGTTGAGCCAGCCGTGCCCGGCGTCGTAGAGCGACGCCCAGAGTACGACAGCGACCGCCGCGCCGATATTGCGGGACAGTTGCGTGTCGTCGCGCAGGAATACGACGGCGTTCTCCCCGGCGTAGACAAGGGCAATCAGGAGTACGCCCCAGCCGTGGTAGTCGACGGCGAGGAACTCTCCGGCGAACACCGTCGCCGCCATAGGCAACGCCGCGCACAACAGCGCCACGCCCCGGGGAATCCGGCGTTTCCGGCACCAGTCGAACAGTATTTCCGCCGACATCACCCCGAACAGCCCCAGCGAGAGCGTCAGGAAGATATTTTGTGACGAGTAACGTCTATCCCAGCCCGTCAGGAGCAGGTCGAAGGGGATTTCCGAAATCAGGGCGAATATCAGCAAATTCCGCAGGTAGAGCCAGCGGTTGCGGGTATGCCGGAAGCCTTCCAGCAGGAGCAAGACGAAAATCGGGAAGGCAATCCGCCCGACGCGCCGCATAAGCAGATAGGTTTCCGACCAGCCGAGCCACTTGTAACAGGCGTATCCGGCGTGGTCGATAACCATCGTGACGACGGCAACCCATTTGAGCGCGTAGGCGGTCACGGAGAATTT
>CAMHDB010000027.1 GCA_946183715.1 uncultured Oscillibacter sp. | reverse complement strand
TGGTGGTCCCTCCTCCCCTTAGGATGATGTCATACCTTCCCTATGAGGGATTAAAACATTGACATAGGTGGTAATGTAGACTTTTTGCCCGGTTAGTCATACCTTCCCTATGAGGGACAAAAGCAAGCCCTCCCCGTTATCGAGGGAAGCTTGCTTTTTCGCGTATCGCCAATAACCGCACTAAGGAGGCTGTTTCTATGAAAAAGCCCGACCGTTACATCTTTCCGGCTGTGTTCACCTATGAACCGGGGCAGGAAATCGCGGTGGTATTCCCGGATTTGAATTGTGCTACTAGCGGCCTTGACGACGAGGACGCGCTGTTTTCGGCGCGGGAATTGCTCGGCGGATATCTGGCGCTGTTAGAGGAGGACGGCGAGGAAATCCCCGCCCCTACGCCGCTTTCGGAAGTCAAAGTAGAGGAAAACGAACGCTCCGCACTGGTAGACGTGTTTATGCCCTCTATCCGTATGGCGACTGTTACGAAATCAATCAACCGCACGGTGTCCCTTCCGGCGTGGCTGAACGCCGCCGCGCTGGAAAAGAACGTCAACTTCTCCCAGATTCTACAGGACGCCTTGAAAGCAACGTTAGGCGTACAGGCCCCCGCCGCCGACTAACACACGCGAACGCCTCCCCCGCGAAAACGGGAGAGGCTTTTCTTGTCAGCACTGGAAGGGTTGCGCCTTGCCGAACTCCAAAATATCCGCGATACGTTCGCAGGCGTGGCCGTCGCCGTAGGGGTTCGACGCCCGCGACATGGCCTCGTAGGCCTCCGGACTTTCCAGCAGGCGCGTGAACTCGCGGTAAATCGTCTCCTCGTCGGTGCCGACTAACCGCAAAGTCCCGGCGGCAATTCCCTCGGGGCGTTCGGTGGTGTCGCGCATGACGAGCACGGGCTTCCCCAAACTCGGCGCTTCCTCCTGTATCCCGCCCGAATCCGTCAGTATCAGGTAACTGCGCGACATAAAGTTGTGAAAGTCGAGTACGTCGAGGGGTTCGATAAGCCGGATACGGTCATCGTCGCCGAGTTCGGCGCGCGCGGCCTCCCGAACGACCGGGTTCATGTGTATCGGGTAAATCGCTTTCGTGTCGGGGTGTTCGTTCATCACGCGACGGATGGCCCGGAACATATTCCGCATGGGCTGTCCCAGATTTTCCCTCCGGTGGGCGGTGATGAGAATCAGGCGGCTGTCGGCGGCCCAGTCGAGTTCCGGGTGTCGGTACTCCGCCCGGACAGTCGTCCGGAGCGCGTCAATCGCCGTGTTTCCGGTAATGAAGATGGTTTCGGGCTTTTTGCCCTCGCGGAGCAGATTGTCACGGCTTAACTTTGTCGGCGTGAAGTTGTAGCGGCTGATAATAGATACCGCCTCGCGGTTGAACTCCTCCGGGTAGGGGCTGTCGATGTTGTAGGTACGCAGTCCGGCCTCTACGTGTCCGACGGGGATTTGCAGGTAGAAACAGGCCAGCGCCGTGACGAATGTCGTCGAGGTGTCGCCGTGGACGAGTACCACATCCGGCCTTACTTCTTCGAGTACGGTCCGGATACGCTCCAGAATGTTGACGGTGATATCGAACAGCGTCTGACGGTCTTTCATGATGGACAAGTCGTAATCCGGCGTGACTTGGAACGCGTCCAGAGCTTGGTCTAACATCCGGCGGTGCTGTCCGGTGACGCACAGGACGGTTTGCAGTCCGGGGCGGGCTTTGAGTTCGTTCACCAGCGGACACATTTTAATAGCCTCCGGACGGGTGCCGAAAACCAGCATAATTTTTTTCATGGCGTTTTCTCCGTATGTTCGTGATACGCCTATTCTAACGTTTCCCCGCAGAAATTGCAAGTCAGAAAGTCCGGGTACTGTTCCCGCACACGGGCGCAGGAGTAGTACAGGAGCAGTTTACAGTAGGCGGTCTCGGAAGTCGTGCCGCACAGGGGGACGATACGCTTTCCGGCGCGGGCGTGGCCCAGCATGACGGGGACGGTATCGTAAACCTCGCCCTGATTCCACGCCGGGGAAAGGTACAAGTCTACTCCGGCGTCGGCACAGCGGTCGAGCAGATAGAGAATCGACCCGGGGCCGCTGTCGCCGACGCAGGCCGTACCGGAATGATAGGTTCCGTGCAGAATTGCGTGGAAGTTCTCCACCCGGTAGGCGTCATAGCGGATTCCGACGTAGGGGCGAATATTCAGTACGCAGTCGGTCAGCGGCGCGTCGAGGACGTACAAAAGCGGCGTCGACGGCGCGACGGTGCCGGACAGTCTCGAAAGCGTGTCCGGGGATAATTCTGTAATGTCCAGCGCGCCGTGACTGTGAAAGTCTTCGGAGTAGTCGCCGCACTGCTCCAGCCGACAGGCCCGGTGCAGGTACGTCCGGCGGTCGGTGACGTTCCGATAGACGGCATACACGCCGGACGGCAGACGGTATCCGACACACTCCACGGCGGCGCGGAAATTCACGGCCCCGTTGGCGCGGGCGTCGCCGTATTCCAGCGGCGCGTTGCTCGACACGAATATCACCGGAACGCCGACGCCCGACAGCAACAACGCGAACATGGAAGCCGTATAGGCCAGCGTATCCGTGCCGTGGGCGACAATCACGCCGTCGAATTGCGAAAAGTCCACGGTGCGGAAGTAGTCCGCCATGCGATTCCAGACGGAGAGCGTCATATTCTCGCTGAGGGTGTGGAAGCGTTCGCCGATTGTAAATTGTACGCTGTCCGCGAATGGGGAAGCGGAGTTGCGGAACGCGTCGACCAGTCGCAGGGACGCCGCGTCGGTGTCGAGGGTGCGCAGGCCGTCCCGGACACTGGTGCAGATAGTCCCGCCCGTCAGTACAAGCAGAATCTTCACTTTAGCGCGGCCTCCATGCGTTCGTGTACGGCGGCGGGCGTAGACTTGCCTTTCAATTCCTTCATGGCCTGACCAATCAGGAATCCGATAGCCTTCGTCTTGCCGCTGTGGTACTCGCCGACGGCTTTCGGATTCGCTTCGATGACCCGCCGTATTACGTCCTCTAATGCGCCCTCGTCGTTCTCGACGGACATTCCGTGCTCTCGGATGTAGTCCGCCACCCGGAACGGCCCCTCCGCCGACAGCAACGCTTCTAAAATCTGTAGACCGTCCGCGCGGCTGACTGCGCCGCCCTCCGTACTCCGTATCAGTTCCGCGAGTTCGGCGGCGTCCGGGGCGATGTCCTCCACGCCTTCGGAAAGCGTCCGCAGGACGTGCGGGACGTGAACTATTAACCAGTTCGCGGCGTCACGGGCGTCTGCGCCGTGCGATACGACCGCCTCGAACAGTTCCGCCGTCTCCCGGCGTACCGTCAGACGCGCGGCGTGCTTCTCCGGTATGCCGTACTCCGACACAAACCGCGCCTGACGCGCCTCCGCAAACTCCGGCAGACTGTCCCGCGCTGTTTGCAAAAAGTCCTCGCTGATGTGGATAACGGGCAAATCGGGTTCGGGAAAGTAGCGGTAGTCGGGCGCGTTTTCCTTACTCCTCATGGCCGTACTGCTTTTCGTGTCGTCGTTCCAGTGGCGTGTCTCCTGTACGACGGCCCCGCCGCCCGACAGAATGTGTATCTGCCGGGAACGCTCGCTTTCTATCGCGTGTTCGATGGCGCGCAGGGAGTTGATATTCTTGGTCTCGGTGCGCGTCCCGTACCCGCTCTCGCCGACGCGCCGAACCGACAAATTCACGTCCGCGCGCATAGAGCCCTCCTGCATTTTGCAGTCGGAAATTCCCAGATACGTGAACAGAGAACGGATTTTTTCCAGATACGCGACAACTTCCGCGCCGTAGCGGAAATCGGGTTCCGACACGATTTCCAGTAACGGCACCCCGGCGCGGTTGTAGTCTGGATAGGTCTCGTGACCGTAGTCGGAGTGGATGAGCTTCCCGGCGTCCTCCTCCATGTGCATTTCGTGAATGCGGATACGCTTCCCGCCGATGTCGACGTAGCCGCCGCGCGCAATCGGGCGGTAGAGCTGTGAAATCTGGTAGGCCTTGGGCAAGTCGGGGTAGAAGTAGTTCTTGCGGTCGAAGCGGGTCTCGCGGTCGATGGTACAATGCAGGGCCAGTCCGGCGCGGACGGCGTATTCCAGCACCTTTTGATTGAGTACGGGGAGCGTCCCCGGAAGCCCCATGCACACCGGGCAGCAATGCGTATTCGGACTTCCCCCGAAGGCGGTCGAACAGGCGCAGAAAATTTTCGATTTTGTCGACAGCTCTACGTGGACTTCCAGCCCGATGACGGTTTCCCAGCGTTCAGGCATGTTCCGACACCTCCTCCGAATCGCGCGGGCGGCGCTTGTGCCAGTCGGTGGCCAACTGGTACGCGTGGCCGACATTCAACACCGTGCTGTCCGCGCCGACAGCGCCGAGTAGCTGTGCGCCGACGGGCAGTCCGGCGCGGTCGAAGCCGCACGGCACCGACAGCCCCGGCAGTCCGGCGAGGTTCGCCGGGACTGTGAAGATGTCCGACAGGTACATTTTCAGCGGGTCGGAGAGCGAACTTCCCAGCGCGGGCGCGGTCGTCGGCGATACCGGAAGGGCAATCACGTCACAGCGCCCGAACGCCTCCGCCAAACCGTCGACTATCATCTGTTTCATTTTGAGGGCCTTGTTGTAGTAGGCGTCGTAGTAGCCCGACGAGAGTACGAACGTACCCAGCAGAATCCGCTTCTGCACTTCTTTCCCGAAGCCCTCACTCCGCGAGCGGGTGTAGAGTTCCTCCATCGTGTTGTAGTGCGCGGCGCGGAGACCGTACTTCACGCCGTCGAACCGCGACAGGTTCGACGACGCCTCCGCCGTGGCGAGGATATAGTACACGGGCACGGCGTAGCGGATGAACGGCAGGCGCAACGGCACGAGTACGGCCCCGGCGCGTTTGAGTTCGTCGAGGAACGCTTCCACGCACAGCCGCACATCTTCCTCTACGCCGTCGCCGAAACATTCCTCCGGTACGCCCACGCGCAGGCCGTGAATGTCGCCGCTGAGGGCGTCGAGGAAACCGGAATCGGGGAACGGTACGGAAGTCGCGTCCATAGAATCCGGCCCGGCGATGATATCAAGCAGGGCGGCGCAGTCGCGCACGTCGCGGGCCAGCGGGCCGATTTGGTCGAGGGAGGAGCCGTAGGCGACGAGGCCGTAGCGGGAGACGCGCCCGTAGGACGGCTTGAAGCCCGTCACGCCGCAGTAGGCCGACGGCTGACGCACACTCCCGCCGGTGTCGGAGCCGAGCGCGCAGACGCATTCCCGCGCCGCGACAGCCGCCGCCGCGCCCCCCGACGAACCCCCCGGAACGTGTCCGGTATTCCACGGATTGCGCACGGGGCCGTAGCAGGACGTTTCCGAGGTCGAACCCATTGCAAATTCGTCCATGTTGAGCGTTCCGGCGGGGACAACTCCCGCTTCGCGGAGTTTGCGCACGGCGGAGGCGTCGAACGGGGCGCGGTAGTCGCGGAGTATCTTCGAGGCGCAGGTCGTCAGGCAGTTGCGCACGTTGATGTTGTCCTTGATTCCCACGGGCACGCCCGCCAGTACCGACGAGGCCTCCCCGCGGTCTAACAGCGCTTGCGCGTGTTCCGCCGCCGTGCGCGCCGGGTCGATTTCAAAGGCCGCGTAGGCGTTGAGATTCCGGCCCCGCGCCCGAAAGGCCCCGTATACCGCCTCCAGCGCTTCCGGCGCGGAGAGTTCCCGTTTTCGTATTCGCTCGCCGAGTTCCACGGCGGTCAAGTCCAGAATGTCCATTGCCTACCCTCCTTTGAAATATTCGTCCGCTCACTCCACCACGCGCGGGACTATCAACGTTTCGTCGCTGTGTTCGGGCGCGTTGTCGAGCAACAGCGCGCGCGCCATCGACGGCTGTACCGTGTCCGGACGCGTGGGGCAGTCGCCGCCGCCCGTCACGGAGACCGCTTCCGTGTCTATGGACGCGTTGATTTCGTCCATGTAGCTCAAAATAGAAGTCAGTCCCCGGCACACGCTGTCCATATCCTCGTCGGCGATTTCCAGCCGCGACAGCTTCGCCACATAGCGCGCCGTCTCTCTCGTGATTTCCATAGGTCACCCCGTTTCTTATAATGCCCCTCCGGGCCGCCTCCCCGCCGCGCGGGGGCGGCAAAAAGCCGGGTACTTTTCAAATTTCCCGTTTCCCGTCCTGTTTAGGTTTACGAACGCTTGGAAAGTTCCTCTTCCAACAGGGCGCGGATTACCTGCGGGTCTCCGTTGCCCTTCAATTCCTTCATACAGCCGCCGAAAAGCGCCTGAAACGCCTTCTTCTTGCCGCCCAGATAGTCCCTGACGGCGTTCGGCGTACTGTCCAGCACTTTCAGCACGACTTGCCGCACGGCGTCGGCGTCGCCCTGCGCGCCCAGATTGTGCGCCTCACAGTACGCGTCCGGGTCGGCGTCCTCGTAGAGTACAGCTTCCAATACTTTCCGCCCCGCGGCCCGGTTGATTTCGTTCCCCGATACCTTCTCCATAATCCGCGACAGCTTCCCGGGCGCGATTTGCAATTCGCCCATGACCTGTCCGTGCTTGCGGAGAAGTCCGCCGCACTCCGTCAGAATCCATGACGCGGCGTCCTTGGGTTCGCGGCCTAATGCCGTCACGGCGTCGAACAGGTCGCACAAAGCCCGCTCGGAAGTCAGTGACGCGATTTCCTTTTCGGAAAGCCCCTTCGACTGGTACTCCGCCGTCTTTTCCTCTACCGACGCCGGCATGGTGTCGCGTACACGCTGTATCCAGTCCTCGCCGATGAGAATCGGCATGAGATTCGGGTCGGGGAAGTAGCGGTAGTCGGCGGCGGTCTCCTTATTGCGCATGGAGAACGTGCGCCCCTTTACGTCGTCCCAGCGGCGCGTCTCCTGTACGAGCGTCTCCGTGCCGCGCTCCACGGCGTCGAGGTGCCGCGCCGTCTCGTACTGTATCGCGCGGCGAATCGACGAAAGCGAACTCATATTCTTGATTTCCGTCCGGACGCCTAATTCCTCCGTCCCCTCCGGGCGGATGGAAATATTCACGTCACAGCGCATAGCGCCCTCTTCGCACTCGGAAATATTCGCGAAACGGAACATGGTCTTCAGCTTTTCCAGATACGCCATGACCTCGTCGGCGGTACGGAAGTCGGGCCTGCTGACAATCTCAATCAGCGGAACGCTGGTTCGGTTGAAGTCGACGAGCGTCGTTTCCGTCCAGTCGTCGTGTACGAGCTTCCCGGCGTCCTCCTCCATGTGAATCTGCTTGATTCCGATGGTACGCGTGCCGTCCTTCGTCGTGACTTCCACGGAGCCGTTGCGGCAGACGGGGTGGAACCATTGCGTAATCTGGTAGGCGCAGGGCAGGTCGGGGTAGTAGTAGCTCTTCTTGTCGAACGTGGTGTAGCGGCTGATGTCACAGTGCAGCAGAATCCCGGCGCGCATGGCCAGTTCCACCACACGGCGATTGGTCACGGGGAGCATTCCGGGCATTCCGGCGCAGGCCGGACATACCCGCGTATTCGGTTCGCCTTTCGTGGAGTGTCCGCCGCAGGAACAGAAGATTTTCGATTGTGTCGCCAGTTCGACGTGGGTTTCCAGACCGATAACCGCCTCGTATCTCATTTCGCGCTACCCCCTTCCAGTGCCTCCGCGAGATTCAACAGGGTGCCTTCCTGTAACGTGTCGGCGAAGAACTGCACGCCGCCCGACACCATCGCCGGAAGCCCCGTCAGATTCGGTACCGCCGTAAACAGGCTCTCCGCGAATACGGTCGCGAATGCGTCCTTGATATCGTAGGGGCGGTATGCCGTCTCCGCACAGGCCGGACACAGAAGCGCGTCGTAGTCCTTGAACAGCGCCTTGACCTGTTCCCAGACGAGCCGCCGGACTTTCAGCGCCTTGTCGTAACAGGTGAAGTAGCGCCCTTTCGACAGCACGTCGGAGCCGTAGAGAATGACGGCTTTCGTCAGGAAGTTCAAGCCCTCCGTGCGGGAGTTCACGTACAGCTCATCAATATTGCGGTAGTCAGGGGAGCGGTAGCCGAACTTCACGCCGTCGTAGCGGGAGACATTGTTACAGGTTTCCGCGCACAGTAAGAGATTCCACGCCGTGCGGGCGGCGTCGGACAGCGGCAGGGAGATTTCGTCGACAGTCGCGCCCAGTCCGCGCAGACGCCCCGCGCAGTTCGTGACACGCGCTTGCACAGCGTCGGACGCCGCCGCCGACAGTTCCCGCACGAGGCCCACGCGCATACCCGCAACGGCTTTGCCGTCGTTGTAACTGTAAGTTTCCGTCGGAAGACTGGTGCCGTCCTTGGGGTCGTGTCCGGCGATGACCCGCAAGAGTTCCCGGACTTCCCCGGCGGCTTTCGCCGTCACGCCGATTTGCTCCCCCGAACACGCGCACGGAATCACGCCGTAGCGGGAGACGGTGCCGTAAGTCGGTTTCAGGAAGTCGACGCCCGACAGCGCCGCCGCGCGTCGCGGGGTGCCGTTCAAGTCGACGCACAGCGCGCCTTTGACACTCCCCGCCGCCACGAGTTCCGCCGCCGCGCCGCGCAACGCGCCCGACGCGTCGAGATTCGCCCCGCCGTGCGCGAACTCGCCCAGCAAGTCAAGCCCGAACTCGCCGACGGCGCTTTTCCCGGCGATTTCGTATCCGGCGCGTTCGAGACGCTCCACGGCCTCCGCGCTGAACAGGGGCCGGAAACCTTCCAGAATCCGCGACCCGGCGCGGGTCTCGTAGCCCTTGACTTGTATCGTGTCGTCGACGGCGACCGCGCCGCCGCACCTGATTTCCGTCACATACTGTCCCATGTCGAACCTCACTTCACCAGCCGGGGCACCTGCCAACTGTCGTCGGTATGCTCCGGCGCGCCCTCCAACAGGCTCTCGCGTGTAAAGGGCTGTTCCTGTACGTCGTCGCGGAGAATGTTCGTCAGCGGCATGACGTGTACCATTACTTCCACGTCGTCCGTGGGAATGGCCCCCAAGGCCGCCTCGTGCGCCTCCATGTCACGGAAAATCGAGAGCGTCGCGGCGCGCTCCTCCTCCGTCAGCCGCATTTCGTTCAACTGCTCCAGCGCCGACAGTCCCTCCGGCGTCATCATAATTGTCGCCCCTTTCGTCACTCGCGAATGCTGATGTTCGCCTCTAACAACTGCTGTTCCGTCACCTCGCTGGGCGCGCCGAGTAACAAATCCTGCGCGTTGCCGTTGAGCGGGAAGGCGATAACGTCGCGTATGGTGTCCTCGTCGGCCAACAGCATAATCATACGGTCGATACCCGGGGCCATTCCGGCGTGGGGCGGCGCGCCGTACTGGAACGCCGTGTAGAGCGCGCCGAAACGCTTCTCCAACTCCTCCGCGCTGTAGCCCGCGATTGCGAACGCCTTGCGCATAATCTCCGTACTGTGATTCCGCACGGCCCCCGACGCAAGCTCTACGCCATTACACACAAGGTCGTACTGGTACGCCAAGACCTCCGTCGGGTCTTTCGATTCCAGCGCTTCTAAACCGCCCTGCGGCATAGAGAACGGATTGTGTGTAAAAATCACGGCCCCGCTGCTCTCGTCAATCTCGTACATCGGGAAGTCGACAACGAAGCAGAACTCGTAAGCGTCCTTGTCGATGATATTGAGGTTTTCGCCCAGCCATGCGCGAATCTGCCCGGCGTAGCGGTTCACGACGCGGAGCGTGTCGCAGATAAAGAACAGCGTCTCGCCGTCCTTCATACCCGTAAGCGCGATAACTTCCGATTTCTGCTCCGGCGTCAGGAACTTTTCGATAGGCCCTTTGAAAGCGCCGTCGTTGAGTGTCAGGTATCCAAGGCCTTTCATGCCGATACCCATCGCGAATTTCAAAGAGCGCTCGAAGAAACTCCGGGGCTGTCCCTTGCAGTCGGCGACAATCCCGCGCACGGGCTTTCCACGGAACAGCGGGAAATTCACGTTTGCGAAGAAGTCGGTCAGGTCGCAAATCACCAGCGGGTTGCGCAAATCGGGCTTGTCGGTGCCGTACTTCAACATGGAATCGGCAAACGTAATCCGCCGGAACGGCGCGGACGTGACGCGCTTTTCCGTAAAGGCCCGGAACGTGTTCCCTACGACCTCCTCGCACACGTTCAGCACGTCCTCCTGTGTGGCGAAGGACATTTCGTAGTCAAGCTGGTAAAACTCGCCGGGGGAGCGGTCCTGCCGGGCGTCCTCGTCGCGGAAGCACGGCGCAATCTGGTAGTAGCGCTCGAAGCCCGACACCATCAGCAGTTGCTTGAACTGTTGCGGGGCCTGCGGGAGCGCGTAGAACTTGCCCTTGTGCTTGCGGCTGGGTACCAGAAAGTCGCGCGCGCCCTCCGTGGATGACGCCGTAAGAATGGGCGTCTGGATGTCCATAAAGCCGCGTTCCTCCATCTGGCGGCGAAGGAAGCTGATGATTCTGGAACGCAACACGATGTTGTTGTGAATGACGGGGTTCCGCAAGTCGAGATAGCGGTACTTCAAACGCACGTCCTCGCGGGTGCCGCGCGAAGCGTCGATATCGAACGGGAGCATATTCCGGCAGGTGCCGAGGACTTCCAGCGTTTCGACGGCTAATTCTACGGTGCCGGTGTCGAGCTTCTCGTTGACGGTCTCGGGGTCGCGTTTCGTGACGGTGCCCGTCACGGAGATGACGGCCTCGCGGTTGACGCCCTTCAACATGGTTTCGTCGTGTACGACGGTCTGCGACACGCCGGATTCGTCGCGCACGTCGACGAAAATCACGCCGCCGTGGTCGCGGATGGTGTCGACCCACCCGGCGAGCTGTACGCGCTGGCCGATGTGGCTCTCCCGGATGTCGTTGCAGTGGAGCGTTCTGTACATACTGTATCCCCCATTTTCTGAAATGCGCGGCAAAACGGAAAGTCCCGGAACATAACGTTCCGGGACGAGTTCGCAAACCCGCGGTGCCACCCGCAATTGGTACGGGAAAGCCGTACCCACTTTCGCCGCTGTTCGATTGACCCGCGGAGCGTTCCCGCGCTTCCTACTCCCCTGAACGCGCTTTCAGTCGCGGCGCGTACTCCCTGACAGGCTTTCCGGAAACGGAGTCTCCCGGCGGTTTGCGGCGCAGTCCGGCCCAAACCGGGGAGTATCCTACCATAAGCGCGGGATTTTGTCAAGTGCGCGGCGGCAAATTTTGCGACACCGCCCCGGCGCGGCGCGGAGACTTTCCCCGTTTTTGTCGAAAAAGGGCTTGACAGCCCGCCGCGAATCCGTTACAATACGGCTAACGTCTCGTGGCCTACCTTCCCTATGAGGGATTAAAACTCCTCCTACGACCATAAACGCCTCGTCATTGTACTTGTCATACCTTCCCTATAAGGGATTAAAACGAAACTTCTTGTTCAGAAAAACCATCTACTCCTTCCTTAAAAGTCATACCTTCCCTATGAGGGATTAAAACGACGTCTGCCGAGCTGACCTTGAAGAAGCGGTTGAACATGAAAGGTCATACCTTCCCTATGAGGGATTAAAACTCCATCCACATACGTATAGCCACTGCACAGGCTCTTCGCGTTGGACACATGTCATACCTTCCCTATGAGGGATTAAAACTATGTCATCGGCGTTAAGAAGATATGCTCGGTCGCTCCTCTGATAAGTCATACC
>CAMHDB010000026.1 GCA_946183715.1 uncultured Oscillibacter sp. | reverse complement strand
ACCTGTTTGTACCAGTTGAACGACTTCTTCTTGTAGCGCTTGCCGCTTCCGGAGCCGTCGTCGTTGAGGTCGACGTAGATAAAGCCGTAACGCTTGCGCAGTTCCCCGGTCGTGAAGGACACCACGTCAATACAGCCCCACGGCGTATAGCCCATCAGGTTTACGCCGTCCTCCTCGACGGCCTTCTTCATCTCGCGGATGTGGGCCTTGAGGTAGTCGATACGGTAGCTGTCGTCACAGGTATGGTCGTGTTCCAGCTTGTCAATGGCCCCGAAACCGTTCTCGACGATGAACAGCGGCTTTTCGTAGCGCTCGTACATGACATTCAGGGAGTAGCGCAGGCCTACGGGGTCAATCTGCCAGCCCCAGTCGGACGCCTTCACATACGGATTCCTGACCGAATAGCGGTTGCCGCCGTCCAGCGCGCCGCCGGAGGGGGCCGCGTCGGCCTTGACGGCGTTGGACATGTAATAACTGAAGCCGATGTAGTCGACGATACCCCCGGCGAGAATCTCGTCGTCCCCGGGTTCCATGACAGGGGCATTGCCTTCACGCTCCCACGCCTTGCGGGCATAGGCCCCGTAATGTCCGCGGCAGTGTACGTCCATGAAGTAGAACCGCTCGCGCATGGATTCCAGCGCCAGCATTACGTCGT
The DNA here is from genome assembly GCA_946183715.1 of uncultured Oscillibacter sp. Classification (GTDB taxonomy): domain Bacteria; phylum Bacillota; class Clostridia; order Oscillospirales; family Oscillospiraceae; genus Oscillibacter. The sequence continues at coordinate 11,377 of CAMHDB010000026.1, read as the reverse complement.
CGGGGTTGCAGGAGTAGGGGTAGAAGGGCACGAAGGAGCACATACAGCCGATTTGGAAGTCTGGGTTGATTTCGTGGCCTTTCTTGACGACAAGAGCGGAGGCGACAAGTTCATTGTGCGCGGCCTGGTAGAGCGCCTTCTTGGGGTCGTCGAACGTCGAGAACCGAATGCCGGAGTTCGTCCAGCCGAAAATGTCAAGGGAGGTATTCGACTGGTTGTTGATTTCGTTGAACGTCATCCAGTACTTGACTTTGTCCTTGTAGCGGGTCATGACGGTTTCGGCGTAGTGGACGAAGAAATCAACGAGTTTGCGGTTTGTCCAGCCGCCGTAGTGTTTCGCCAGATAGTACGGCATTTCAAAGTGGCTGAGCGTGATAACGGGCTCAATGCCGTACTTGCGGAGGGTGTCGAACATGTCGTCGTAGAAGCGCAGTCCGGCCTCGTTGGGTTCGGCCTCGTCGCCGTTGGGGAAAATGCGGCTCCACGAAATGGAAGTCCGGAAGCACTTGAAGCCCAGTTCACCGAACAGCGCGATATCGTCCTTGTAGGTGTGGAAGAAGTCGATTCCCTTGTGATTGGGGTAGCTCTCGCCGGGGACTACGCCGTCGGTGATACGGCGGGGTTCGGAGACGGTTCCGGCGGTGAGTACGTCGCTGACGGACGGCCCGCGCCCGTCGGCGTCCCAGCCGCCCTCCAACTGGTGCGCCGCGACCGCGCCGCCCCACAGGAAACCTTTCGGCAGTGCCATAAGTAAAGCTCCTTTCGGTGAGAAATCCGGCGAATACCCGGCTTTGTCGAGTATCCGCCGGAGAGGCAGTCCGTGATTTACGAGTAGCGAAAGTTTACGCCTTGGCGGTATAGAGCGGTTCGCCCGCCTTGATGTCGCCGGAGGTCTTGACAGGCTGAATCTCGCTGAACTCGTCGGCGTTCGTGACGAGAACGGGCGTAAAGGTCTTGTACTTCTGCTTGATGGCGTCGAGGTCAAATTCCATGAGCAAGTCGCCCTTGCGCACGCGGTCGCCGTTCTTGACGACGGGCTTGAAATACTGTCCTTTCAGCTCGACGGTCTCAAGGCCGACGTGGATGAGCATTTCGGCCCCGGTGTCGGTGAAAATGCTGATTGCGTGCTTAGAATCGAAAACGGCGTCGATGAGGCCGTCGACGGGGCTGTAGAGCTTGCCTTCCGACGGGACAATTGCGAGGCCCTGTCCGAGTACGCCTTCCGCGAACGTGGCGTCGGGGACGTTGGCGAGTTCGACGACTTCTCCCGTCAGCGGCGCGAATACTTTCGTATCGGACACGGCGGGGGCGGCGGCTTCCTCTTCCTCGTCCTCCTGAATCTCTACGGGGTCGTCGAAACCGATAATCTGTACGAGTACGAACGCAATCACACACGCGACGGCGGTACCAATCAGGAGGCCCACGACGCCCGTCGAAAAGCCGGGGTTCGCGGTACCGAGCGCGGCGGTATTGGCCTGCGCGTCGGCGTTATAGATACCGTTGGGAATCGTGAGGAATCCGGCGAGGCCGGCGTAGACAAAGTAGCGGGTGCCGAAGAAGGACGCAATCATGGAACCGATAGCCGCGCCGACACAGCCGCAGACGAACGGCTTCTTAAAGCGCAGAGTGACGCCGTAAATGGCGGGTTCGGTGATTCCGAACAGCCCGGTAGCGGCGGCGGAGGCGGCGACGGTCTTGACTTCCGAGTTCTTGGACTTGACGAACGCGCCGAAACAGGCGGCAGTCTGCGCACAAACGGCGATAGCCATACAGGGCTGAAGCAGGTCATAGCCGAGGTTGGAGTAGTTCGCCAGCGAAATCGGGGTGAAACTCCAGTGTACGCCGAAAATAACGAGGACTTGCCAAACCGCGCCCAGAATGCCGGAGGCCAGCCACGGCAGGACACCGTACAGGATGTTATAGGCGGCGGCCATCGCGTTGGCGACGACGGTCGACACGGGGCCGATAACCATGATGGTCAGGGGCACCATGATAGCCGTACAGCAGAAGGGCGTACCGATAGCCTTGATGACTTCCGGCATGGCCTTCTCGATTCTGGGTTCGAGCCACGCCAGACAGGCCACGCACAGAATCGGCGGAATGACCGTCGAGGTGTAGGTGACGGAGGTCAGGGGGACGAACAGGAAGTGCAACGGGGTACCCTCGCTGATAGAGGCGGCAATCGTGGCCCAAGTGGGGTTCGTCAGGGCCAGACAGCACCACAGGGCAATAAAGGGATTACACTTGAAGTGGCGCGCCCCGGCGATTGCGATGAAGGCGGGAAGGAACGTGAAGGGCGTCCAAGAGACCATGTCGTAAATCTGCCCCGCGCCGGTGGAGGCGATGAACGCGGTGCCCGCGCTCCCGCCCATGACGAGGTCGGCGATAAGTTTGACGATAATCAGACAGCCTTGCAGAAGTCCGGCGGCGGCGAGGATGTACACGAACGGCGCGACACAGCCCGACATGACGCCGACCACGATATTGAGCGGGTTTTCCTTGACTTTCGGCACTTCGCCCGAGAAGGTCATCATTCCGGAGAGGTGCTCGTAAACGTCCTTGGCGTGCGTGCCGATGACAATCTGGTACTGTCCCCCGGCCTTGATAACCTGAATGACGCCGGGCATTTGCGAGATTTTCTTGTCAATCTCCTCTTCGGGATTGGCCTTGAGGACAAGGCGCAGGCGGGTGGCGCAGTGGGTGGCGCTGGTGATGTTGCTCTCGCCGAGGGTGTCTTTGATATCGGCGGCCAGCTTCTTGTAGTCGCGGACTTTGGTTGCCATGTTATCCCTCCTTGAAACGTTCCGCCTCCCGGACGGCCAATCCGGGAGATACGGCCTTTCGGTACCGAACGCGTTAGTAAAATTATAGAGGATTTCGTGACAAATGTCAATCGGTTTTGTCAAATTTTATATATGGCTGTATTTCGTGAAACTGTCGGCGCGTATTTTTGGAAATTTGCGCGTACAGGGACAACAAACCGCCCTCCCCAGTGACGGAGAGGGCGGTACTGTCGCGTGTCAGATAAGTTTGGCGGTATTCATGCGGACGCCGGGGCCCATCGTCGAGGCGGCGACGCAACTGCGGATATACTGGCCTTTCGCGGCGGCGGGCTTCGCCTTTACGATGGCGTTCATCAGGACAGTATAGTTTTCGAGCAGTTTTTCGGGGCCGAACGAGACTTTGCCAATCGGGCAGTGGATGATGTTGGTTTTGTCGAGGCGGTACTCAATCTTACCGGCCTTGACTTCCTGCACGGCCTTGGCGACATCGGGCGTGACGGTTCCGGCCTTCGGGGACGGCATGAGGCCCTTGGGGCCGAGCAGACGGCCCAGACGGCCTACGACACCCATCATGTCCGGGCTGGCGACGACGACATCGAAATCGAACCAGTTTTCCTTCTGGATTTTCTCCACGAGGTCCATGTCGCCGACGTAATCGGCCCCGGCCTCGCGGGCGGCGTCGGCCTTGTCGGCCTTGGCGAATACGAGTACGCGCACGGTTTTTCCGGTGCCGTGGGGCAGTACGATAGCGCCGCGGACTTGCTGGTCGGCGTGGCGGGAGTCGACGCCCAGTTTTACGTGCAGTTCTACGGTCTCGTCGAACTTCGCGGTAGCGGTCTTGCAGACCAGCGCGAGCCCGTCCTGTGCCTCGTACTGTACGGAGCGGTCAATCTGCTTGGCGCTCTCCTTATATTTCTTACCTCTGAACAAAGTGATTCCTCCTCATAGTGGTACCCGGAAAGAGTTCCTCCCACTGTTTTGCGTCGTCAGTCGCCCACCACGACGCCCATCGAACGGCAAGTCCCGGCAATCATGCTCATGGCGGCCTCGAGACTGCCCGCGTTCAGGTCTTTCATCTTGATTTCGGCGATTTTCTGCACGGACGCCTTGGAAATCGTCGCGACTTTGGTCTTGTTCGGCACGCCGGAGCCGGATTCGATGTTGCATTCCTTCTTAATCAGCACCGCCGCCGGGGGGGTCTTGGTGATGAAGGAGAACGAGCGGTCGGCGTACACGGTGATGATGACGGGAATAATCATGCCCATATCGGCCTTGGTGCGCTCGTTGAACTCCTTGGTAAAGGCGGCGATATTCACGCCGTGCTGGCCCAGAGCGGGGCCGACGGGCGGCGCGGGTGTCGCCTTTCCGGCGGGAATCTGAAGTTTAACGTAACCGGTGATTTTCTGTGCCATAACGGCGCCTCCTGTATGAATGTGGTGATTCGGCGGGACGCCTGCGCGCCCCTCCCACTGGCGGGTCAGCTTACGACTTCCACTTGGTCGAGTTCGAGGTCGACGGGCGTCTCCCTGCCGAACATCGAAACCATGACGCTGACGCGGTTCTTGTCGGGGTCGAGTGTCTCGACCGTGCCCGTGAAGCTCTGCAGCGGCCCGTCGACAATGCGCACGGTATCGCCGACGCGGTACCGTACTACGACTTCGTGTTTCTCCATGCCCATCTTGAGCACCTCTTCCTCGGTGAGGGGAATCGGCGTGTTGCCGGAGCCGGCGAACCCGGTCACGCCGCGGATGTTGCGCACGAGGTGCCACACGTCGTCGGACATGACCATCTTAATGAGCACGTAGCCGGGGAGAACTTTCCGCTCGACCTGCCGGGCCTCTCCGGTCTCGGTGATTTCCGTGACCGTCTCCATAGGAATTTCCATGCGGAGAATCTGGTTCTCCAAATGCCGCCCGTTGACGAACTTCTCAATACTGGTCTTTACGGCGTTCTCGTAGCCGGAATAGGTATGGATGACATACCACTTTGCAGCCTGTGACATTGCCCAGCCTCAGCCGCCGAAGACGGCCAGAATCATCTTGACGAGGCTGGTCGCGGCAAAGTCGAAAATCCAGATACAGGCCCCGATTACCAGAGAGCACAGAAGCACTGTCCCGGTATTTTTCGCCACGGTCTCGCGATTGGGCCACACGACTTTTTTCAATTCGCCGCGCGTCTCGCGGAGCCACGAAGTCCGGGGCGCTTTCTTCTTCTCCAAATCTGCCATGTTACCAGCCCTCTCTCACTTGGTTTCGCTGTGGGGCGTGTGCTTCTTGCAGAAGGGACAGTATTTGCTCAGGGTGATTTTGTCCGGGGTGTTCTTCTTGTTCTTCATGGTGTTGTAGTTTCTCTGCTTGCACTCGTTGCATCTCAGCGTGACTTTTACGCGCATGACGGCACCTCCTTAGAATTGGTATCCAGTGGGATACCACGGCCTCCCTGCCGAAAGGGCGTCTCCGCGCCCCGGGACGCCGGACAACGCCCCAAACGCGCAAAAGAAAAAACCCTCTTACAGGTATCGGACAGTATAGCACAGTTTCCCCGGGCGGTCAACCGCTTTTTTGAAAAAATTTGAAACGCCTCCCCGCGCGCGGGAGAGGCGTCCGGTTACGCGGACAGCGTATATTTCAAGACAAATTCCTCCACGGGGAGGGGTTTCGAGAAGTAGTAGCCTTGCAGGTAGTCACAGCCCAGCTCCGACATGGCGTCGGCCATCACGCCGTCCTCGATTCCCTCCGCCGTGACGCTGAAACCCATCTGCTTGAAGGCCTGTACGATAGTCGGTAACAGCACGTCCTTGTCGCGGATGTAGTCCCACACGATTCCCATGTCGAGCTTAATGTTGGCGAACGGGTACTGCTTGACCCGTGACAGGTTGGAATAGCCGCTCCCGTAGTCGTCGAGGGAGAAGCGGAAGCCGATTCCGCGCAGAATGTCTATCTGCTGTTCGAGGCGGGAAATGTCCATGACGGCCTGTTCCGTGATTTCAAGGTGTATGATGTCCGTCGAGACCCCGTACTGGTTCAGAATATTGCTGAAACGTTCGCTCAAGTCCTTGCGCATGCACTGTATCGGCGAGAGGTTGACATTCAGCCACGAAAGCCCGATTTGTTCCATATCGTGGTCGCGGACAAACTGGCAGGCCTTCTCGAATACCTGTTCGCCCATGAGGTTAATACAGCCGCTTTGCTCGGCAATCGGGACGAACACCGCCGGGGAAATCAGGTTCCCGGCCTCGTCGCGGATACGGCACAATACCTCCGCCCCGGCTAAAGTACGGCTCCGGCTGTCGATGAGCGGCTGGAGGAAGATTTCCACCTCGTTGCGCTCCAGACAGCGGTCGAGCGAACGCTTGATTTCGACCTGCCGGTCAATCCTACGGATACTCTCGGCGTCAATCAGGCCGTGCGCGTTGGGAAGCGTCTCCCCGAAGTTCTCGAAGGCGAGGAAGATGTAGTTCAGAATCCGGTCTACGCTGTCCAGTCCGGTGGCGGGTTCGACCTGTATGAACGCCGCGCTCAAGTCCAGCTCGGCGTCGTCGGCAATCCACGGGACTTGGAAGCGGTCGTAGATTTCGCGCTGTACCTGTTCCCAGTCCATCGTCTCCGGGCCGAGTATCACGAAGCGCCCGCTCCGCAAGTAGAACACCTGATACTCCGGGTACGTCTGCACCAGAAAGCGCCCAATCATGGCTACGCCTTTGTCCATCTGCGCGCCGCCGTAAATCCCGCGCATTTCGATGTAGTCGCGCAAGGCGAAGGCGAGAATCCGGTAGGAGTTCTTGCGGATTTGCTCTCCCATCACGTCGCGGAAGGCGCGCATATTGAACGAGTTGCCGCGGTTGGCCATGTAGAGGTGCGGGTTCTCGAAGGCCAGATAGCACTTGATGCACGCCATCAGATTCACGGTGCTGACGACCATATGGGACGGGAAGACGATATGTAGCAGATTCCCGGCAATGAGCAGGATATGGCTTCCCGCCGCGCTGACGCATTCGTAGAGGCTGAGGCGCTCGCGGAACCGGAACACCAGAAACAGCGCCGCGGCGGAGTAGAGCACGGAGAACAGCGACAGGAAAGCGCACATCAGTACGGCGCGGCCCAGCGCGGCGGCGGTGAGCGTCGCGACTTCGGAGGCAATCAGCACGAGCGGGGAGAAGCGCCGCCACGGGGCCTCCTCGGGTTTGAGGCGCAGGACTTCCGCCGTGAACAGGAAGAACCAGTAGGCGCAGAGCAGGGACAGCAGACTGTAGCCCATACGGGCCGGGAAGGCCAGTACGGACGGGTGCGCCTCCGTCCAGCCGACCGCGAAATCGAACGGAATCACGGCGATTTGCAAAGCCAGCAGGCCGACAAAGATACGGTTCTGGCGGTTTTTCAGGCGCGGCATGGACAGGTACCCGATTGGGAATATTAGTAAAATGAGTAGATTGGCAATCACGCCGGGATAGTCGCTCATAAGGGGGCCTCCTATGAAACGAGAGTGGGGACAGACTAAAACAATTTTATTGTACCACAGGCGGGCGGGAAATTCAACCAAAATTTTCGCCCTAAGGGCCCCCTATCTTTAGTAAAGGTTTCGACCTGTGCGGTGATATATGCGTAAAGGAACTGTTGACAAGGTTCGTTTTCCCCCCTCCGCCGCTACGCGGCACCTCCCCCGCCATGCGGGGGAGGCACAAAGCCCGACATTTCCGGTAAAATTGTCACGTTTTCCTCGTCGGCAGTCCCGCGAAGCCCTCCCCGCGTGCGGGGAGGGTGGCGCATCGCGCCGGGTGGGGTGGTTCCAAGTTTATGACATCAGGTCAAAACTCCTTTATTTTCACCGCACAGGTCGAAAGGTTTTGTAAACTTGCCGTGCGGCGCGAACCTCAAGCAGGGTCCGCCACAGGGTTATACGGCTGCGCCGCCTTGATTGGGCGGCGTGCAGGCGGCAAAGTTGAGTACGGTTCGCTCAGGGACTTGACATTTTATCGAACTGTATTCCTGAATTGGCCGGGCGTCGCCCTCTTTCTTGCTCCGCGTTCCTGCCCGGACAGGGAGTCCGTCTGGGAACGGGCTTTCCCGCAATGCCCGTGAATTGCGGTCAAGACGCCCCGGAATCGGAACTAGCCCGAAAGCAGTCGAACCCGCAAACCGTGATGGTTTGCGGGGTTCGCGGTGGTCCGAGTGGGGCGGCTCGAACGCCCGGCCACCTGCTCCCAAAGCAGGCGCGCTACCAACTGCGCTACACCCGGACATATGTGGCACCCTCGACGCGATTTGAACGCGTGGCCTTTCGCTTAGGAGGCGAACGCTCTATCCAACTGAGCTACGAGGGCACGAAGGGGCGCGCGTACCCCTTTATTATAACGTCTTGCGCCCGGTTTGTCAATCACGCAATCACGCGCACGCGGATGACATTCGAGAGCGTCCGCAGGTGTTCGATAACCGACTGGTCTACCGCCGCCGCCATATCGACCATGGTGTAGGCGTAGTCCCCGCGGGACTTGTTGCTCAGGTTCTCCACGTTCACGCCGTCTTTCGACAGCAGGGCCGTGATATTCGCCAGCATGGACGGAATGTTCCGGTGGATGACGCAGATTCTCATAGCGCCGCTCCGCTCCATCGCCACGGCGGGCATGTTCACGGAATTGCGGATGTTGCCGTTTTCCAGATAGTCCTTGAGTTCGTCCACGGCCATAATCGCGCAGTTCTTCTCACTCTCCGGCGTGGACGCGCCCAAATGCGGCATTGCAATCACATGAGGGGAAGTCAGGAGCTGGTTTGTCGGGAAGTCCGTCACATACACGGAGACGCGCCCGTTGTCCAGCGCGGAGAGCATTGCTTTGTCGTCGACGATTTCCCCGCGCGCCAGATTGATGAAGCGGACGCCGGGTTTCATGGCCTCGATGGCCTCGGCGTCAATCATGTGGCGGGTGTCGTCGTTGAAATGGACGTGGATTGTGACGTAGTCGGCGCGCTTGTAGAGCTCCTTCAGGTCCGCGACGACGTGGATATGGTGGTCAAGGCGGAGTGCGGCGTCGACGGAGAGGAACGGGTCGTAGCCGTAGACCTCCATGCCCAGCGAAATGGCCGTATTGGCGACGAGGGAGCCGATAGCGCCCAGTCCGATAATGCCCAGCGTCTTCCGGTACAACTCCGGGCCGATAAAGGCGGACTTCCCGCGTTCGACGACCGAGCTGACTTCCACGCCCGCCGCCGCCTGACGGCGCACCCAGCGGATGGCGCCCGTCACGTCGCGGGAGCCCATGAGCATGGCGCAGAGGACGAGTTCTTTTACGGCGTTGGCGTTGGCTCCGGGGGTGGAGAAGACCGCCACGCCTGCCTGCGAACAGCGGCTGACCGGAATATTGTTGACGCCCGCCCCGGCGCGGGATATCGCCACCAGATTTTTCGGGAACGGGTACTCCAACAAATTCGCCGAGCGAACGAGAATCGCGTCCTCCCCGGTGTAGTTTTCCCCGCAGCGGTAGTTTTCCTCCGGAAAGCGCGCGAGGCCTTCCGGGGCAATTTTGTTGAATGTCTTAATCAGATACATACAGGTTTCTTGTCTCCCGGATTCGTAATAGTCAGAGGTCAGATTCAGCGCCGCCTTCTGCCGCCGCGCTTGCCGTCCACACTCCGGTTCAAGTCGGCCATTTTGCCCTCGGAGGAGGAGAGGAAGCGTTTGAGCTTGTCCTCAAAGGCTTGGTCGCCGGACGGCGGCAAAGTCTCCCCCTGCGCGCGGGCGTATGTACGGCCTGACGACGGACGGGGTGTGGCGGGGCGCGCCGGACGGGGCCTGTCGGGCCCGGGGGCCGGACGCGGTTGGGCCTTTTTAATGGAGAGGTTGATTTTCCCGTTGTCCGTGGAGAGCACCACGACTTTGACGCTCTGCCCCTCCTGCAGAAAGTCGCGCACGTCGTTGACAAAGGTATTGGCGATTTCCGAAATGTGTACCAGTCCCGAACGGTGGTAGTTTTCCAGCTCCACGAACGCGCCGAACTTGGTGATAGTCGTGACTTTGCCTTCCAGAACCGCTCCCACTTGAATCGTCCCTGCCTGCGGATCCATCCGTTTTGTTCTCCTTCCCTGAATCAGTTGCTTGTGTTGCCTGTGTTGTAAAAGACGTACTCGCCCGGAAGCACCATCCCGAGGTCGTTGCGGGCGATGTCCTCGATTTTCTCCTCCGTGACGCCTTCCTCAATGTCAGCGGAGAGGGACGCGTTTTTCTGCTCCATTGCGTCCACTTGGTCTTGATAGCGGTCTCTCTCGAAACGCGCGGTTTCCAGTTGCGCGCGCAGTCCGTTGAGCCGCCACCCCATGGCGGCCAGAATGACCAGTACCAGCACAATGACCACGACGTTGACATGACGGGGTTTTCGTTCGGTTCTGCTTTTTCTTCGGGCCATTCGTGACACCTCCTGTCTTGCGTATCGCCCCGGCGCCGCGCGGACGCCGGAAGCCGTGTCTGATTATATAACATTTCCCGGCAAAATAAAAGAGGTTTTTTCCGGCACGGGCGGATTTTTTCAGAAAATCTTTGAGCCGGACGAGCGGGGAGAGGAACAGTTTCACAGTCGCGGCGAGCGTCCCGGCCCAAAATTCCCACACCGGGCGTAGCGGACGCGACAGGATACCGTAGAAGAGCACCAGTCCGCCGGAGGCACCGAGAAGCATAAAGCCTCTCAATTCGCCGTCGGCGGGGCGGAGGAGGAACGCGAGGAGCGCGGCGGTCAGGGCCGTACCGTATAGGAAATCGAAAACTCCGGTCAGGCGGGGGAGGAGGGCGCGGAAGGGGCGGAGGATATCGTAGAGCGCCCCGGCGGAGGCCCCAAGCAACACGGACTGGAGGAACTGTACGAGCTGGCGCGTGATGAGCAGTTCCACGGCTAGCCGAACAGGCGGCCAAGGAATCCGCCGCCGCGCTCCTGTGGGGCGTCCTCGTAGGCGACGGAGTCGATTCTGCCGTCTACGTGGAGTTCGCCGCCGTCGAGGGAGAGTTTCCCGATATGCAGTTCGGCCCCGGTGATAACCAGCGTCCCCGCCGCCGTGGACATCACGATACCGCCCTCGTCGAAGCGCTCCACGTCCTCCACGCCCGAGACGGTCAGCCGCGCCCGCCCCGCGATTTCCACCCGGTGCGCCCCGCCTGTCGATTCATTCATGTCGCGCCGCCCCCTTTTGGCTAACAGCTTATGCCGCGCGGGGGCGGATTAGAAGCGGTTTCCGCATTTCGTCGGGCCTCCCGGGGTGCCGCGCGGCGACGGAGGAACGGAGGGGAAGTAAGCGCACAGTCAGACTTCCCGGTACAGGCCCGCGGCGTCCTCCCGCCGAACCGACTCCTGTACGGAGAGCACTTCTACCGTAAGCGTGCGCGCGCCGACGCGTAGCGTGATACGGTCGCCGGGCTTGACCTCGTAGGACGCCCGCGCCGCGCGTCCGTTGACCTCTACCAGTCCGTGGTCGCAGGCCTCATTCGCTACCGTGCGCCGCTTCACCAGACGCGATACTTTCAGGTACTTGTCAAGCCGCATACGTCAGCCCCTGTGCGCCACGGTGTCTTTCAGAATCTTGCCCGCCTTGAACACCGGAACCACCGACGGCCCAATC